>NZ_JAKSXU010000039.1:0-28380 GCF_022829325.1 Methylobacterium sp. J-092
TCTGGCCCTGTGAAATCAGAACGTCCGCCTGACGTAGCTTCGCGACGATCTCCTCGGGCTTCGGGTGCTTTGCCATCTCGTCCGTCCTCCAGGCTCAAAAGCCATACCAAAGGGCGGACCACTTCAATGGGGGCTGACCAATGTTCCTTACCGGAAGCCGCCGGCCCAAACTGCAGCTTGTGTATAATAAACTCCGCTCACGCTCATAGGTACAGCTCCTCAGCGCGAGCTTGACTCGGCGAACTCATCCGAGGCGATCGGCTGGATCAAGAAGCTCCAAACGCGGCAGTTTGGGCTTTTCCCTCGTTTGAACGTTGGCGTTTTATGAGTGACCTGCCGATGATCGACGAGCCGCGCCACATGCAGATGCGGCAGATCATGGCCGGTCTTTCCGAGGGCGTGATCCTGATCGAGCCGGATCAGACCATCGCCTACGCGAATGCCGCCGCCGTGACGATGCATGGCGTTGCGGACACGAGCGATCTCGGTGCCACCGTTTCGGAGTACCGCGCGAACTTCACGCTGCACTACCGCAATCACCGGGAGATCGGACCGCTACAGCATCCCCTCGATCGGGTGCTCGCTGGCGAAGTGTTTCGCGACGTCGTGGTGGAGTTGGTTCCGACCCGGGATCCGTCACACAGGTGGATGCACCGCATCCGCAGCTTGGTGACCACGGATGCGGATGGCACGCCGAGCGGCCTTGCTCTGATGATGCAGGATGTGAGCGAGCGCTACCAGGCCGAGGCCCGGTTCGAACGCATGTTCAACGCCAATCCGGCCCCGGCGATCATCTGCCGGATCGCCGATCTGCGCTTCGTGCGGGTCAACCACGGTTTTCTCGATCTCACCGGCTACCATCGTGACGATGTGCTCGGCCGAACCTTTTGCGAGATCGACCTGCTGCGCGAGGCCGAGCGGCGGGAAATGGCGATCCACCGCCTGCACGCGGGCCACACGATTCCGCAGATGGAGGCGCAACTTGCCACGCCTTGCGGGAAGGGCCGCTACGTGATCGTGGCCGGGCACGCCATCGAGATGCCGGGCCCGGGCGGCATCGAGCTGTGCATGCTGTTCACCTTCGCCGACCTGGAGGATCGCCGTAAGGCCGAGATGTCGCTGCGCCACAGCGAGGAGCGCTTCGCCAAGGCGTTCGACCTCTCGCCGGTGCCGAGCGCACTGATGAGCGCGGACGGGCTGGCTATCACCAGCGTCAACCAGGCCTTCTTGACGGCGTTCGGACACGCCCCCGAGAGTGTGGACGGCCAATCGCTTGCTGAACTTGCGCTTTGGGTCGATCGCGCCGAGCAGCGTAAGTTCTCACGCGATCTCAAGCGGCTCGGCAGCGTCCGAGGCTTCGAGGCCGTGTTGCAGGATGCGGCAGGCGCCGAGATCGACTGCCTGATTTCGGCCGAGCTGGTGATCATCAACGGTGCGGCCTGCGTGCTGTGCGTTTTGCAGGACATCACTGGCCGCAAGCGCTCGGAGCGCGAGTTGATCACCGCGATCGAGGCGGTGATGGCGGACGCATCGTGGTTCAGCCATGGGGTGATCGACAAGTTGGCGACCCTGCGCAACCCGACCCGCATTGGCCGGCCATCGGTCGCGGTCGAGAACCTGACGAGCCGTGAGCGGGACATGCTCACGCGGATCTGCCAGGGCGACACCGACCAGGAGATTGGCGCCGAGCTGAAGCTGTCGCCGAACACGGTACGGAATCACGTCTCGGCGCTCTACCGCAAGCTTGGGGTCAACCGGCGCAGCGCCGTCGTGGTGTGGGCGCAGGAGCGTGGCATCGGCTCGACTACACGGACCCAGCGCTGAGATGGCCTAAAACCGTGACAGAACTACCAGGTCGGCTTGGTACAGATGTACTTTATGTAAATCGTCGGAACTTCGTGTGGGCCATCTGATTACGCAGTGGTAGCTCTGCTCAAGCGAGCATCTCGGAAGATCATCCCCTAGGGCTGATATGAGGAGATCCGCTTGGCTGGGCGTCGGAAGGTGCTCTCACCCGACCATATCCGAGCGCTGATCAAGGAAGCCATCGGCATCATCGAGGGCGACCACGCGATCCAGGCGGAAGCCGCCGCCGAGATCGCCGCCATCGAAGCTGCACACACGTCGTCGACCCCCAAGGCAAGATCGAAGCGCTCGACCCACAGGTGATGCTGTGGCGGCGAGTAGGCGCGCGGGCTGCACTCAGCCTCTGCACACCGTCAGCACGTCTGCAGAGGCAGGCCTCCCGACCCAACTGCATGAAGTGGAACTGCACCATGTCCCTCCTCGCCTGGATCGTCCTTGGTCTGATCGCCGGCTTCATTGGCAGCAAGATCGTCAACAACACCGGCCAGGGTCTCGTCGTCGACATCCTGCTGGGCGTCGTCGGCGCCGTCGTCGGTGGCTTCCTGTTCAACCAGTTCGGCCAGCCCGGGGTGTCCGGAGTGAACCTCTACAGTCTGCTCGTCGCCGTCGTCGGCGCGGTGGTGGTGCTGTGGCTCTACCACGCCCTGATGGGCCGCCGCCGGGTTCTCTGACCCGGCATACCACTTCCGCCGATACCGGCCGAAGACCGGCCCGACCACTTCTAACGAAAGACCTTCCACGATGGCGTTAGCTCCCGATACCACCCGTTCGGCCTACGAGCGCGACTTGCCCACCACCAGTCTCGCCACCCCAGCCGAGGACATGCGAACGATGGCGCTGCACTCCGTCTCCTGGGGCGCAGTCATCGCCGGCGCGGTGATCGCGCTCGTCGCTCAGGTCATCCTCAATATGGTCGGGCTCGGTATCGGGCTGTCGACCGTCGATCCGACCGGCAACGGCACCCCGACCGCGGGTAGTCTGTCGTCCGGCGCCGGGATCTGGTTCGTGATCTCCGGCATTCTCGCAGCCACCGCCGGTGGCTGGCTCGCTGGGCGGCTCTCGGGCAAGCCCGCCCGGACTACCACCGCCTACCACGGGCTGCTTGCATGGGCGGTCTCGACCCTGGTCGTCGTCTACCTACTGTCCTCCGCCGTCGGCGGCATGGTCAGCGGCGCATCGAGCGCGGTGTCGAACACGCTGGGCGGCGCCGGCAATCTCATCGGTGGCTCGGTGAAGACCGCCGCGCAGGCCGCTGCCCCGTCGCTGCCGGGCATGGACAACCCGTTCTCGAATATCGAGAGCCAGGTCCGCAACGGCACCGGCAGCGACCCGGAGGCCCTGAAGAACGCCGCCGTCAGCTCCATGCGCGCCGCCGTGACCGGTGACGCCGCCCAGCAGAAGGACGCCCAGGAGAAGGCCGCCCAGGCCTTGGCCAAGGCGCAGAATATCCCGGTCGAGCAGGCCCGGACCCAGGTTGCCGACTACACCAAGCAGTTCAACGATACGGTCGCCAAGACCAAGGAGCAGGCCAAGCAGGCGGCAGACACCGCCGCCCGCGTGGGCTCGCAGGGCGCGCTCTACGGCGCCCTGGCGCTGGTCCTCGGGGCGCTGGCTGCCTTCTTCGCCGGGCGTGGTGCCGCCGTCGATCCGGTGCTCACCCGCACCGCGCCTGTCGTCACGACCCAGCGTCGGGTCTGACGGTGAGCGACCCCTCCGCCATCGAGCCGCGCCTCCTTGGGACGCAGGACAAGCACGCGGCGGAGGTCGCCGTCGGCGAGAGCGTAATGCTCCCGCTGCTCGCCGAGACCGCCCGCATCGACAAGCGGGCGGTTGAGACCGGGCGCGTGCGGGTCTCGACCCGAACCGAGACGGTCGACCAGATCCTGCGCGAGACCCTGCGCAGCGATCACGTCGGCGTCACCCGGGTGCCGATCAATCGGACCCTGACTGAGGGCGAGACGCCCCCGGTGGTTCGTGAGGAGGATGGGGTGACCATCATCCCGATCCTTGAAGAGATCCTCGTCGTCGAGAAGCGCCTCGTCTTGAAGGAGGAGGTGCTCGTCCGTCGCACCACGGCGGCCGAGGACGTCGAGGTCCCGGTGACACTGCGCAAGCAGCACGCCGTGGTCGAACGCGTGGATCCGGAAGGCCACGCCAGCGAGCAGATCGATCCCCTATCAGCCCAGGAGCAAACATCATGACGCAGACGATCACCGCGCTCTTCGATCGCCCGGCCGAGGCACAGGCCGCTCAAGCCAAGCTCGTCGCCGCCGGCATCCCGCAATCGGCGATCAAGCTGGTGCAGGGAGCGCAGACGGCCCGCACGAGTGGCTCGTACGACTACCGCAAGGACGAGGGCGGGTTCTGGGGTTCACTGAAGGACTTCTTCATGCCCGAGGAGGATCGCTACGCCTACAGTGAGGGTCTGAGCCGAGGCGGCACGCTGCTGACCGTGAGTGTCGAGCCGACGCAGTCCGACACAGCCTACGACATCCTGGAGCAGAACGGTTCGATCGATCTCGACCAGCGTGAAAGCGCTTGGCGCCAGGAAGGCTGGAGCGGCTACTCAGCCAGTGGAGCAACGGCAGCTAGCTCGACCACGGGTACGACGGCGACCGGAACGACGGCTCCGGGCGCCGCGGCGCTGAAGGCCGCCGGCACGACCAC
The DNA here is from genome assembly GCF_022829325.1 of Methylobacterium sp. J-092. Taxonomy (NCBI): domain Bacteria; kingdom Pseudomonadati; phylum Pseudomonadota; class Alphaproteobacteria; order Hyphomicrobiales; family Methylobacteriaceae; genus Methylobacterium; species Methylobacterium sp. J-092. The sequence continues at coordinate 4,534 of NZ_JAKSXU010000039.1, forward strand.
GAGCGAGTCGGACTACATCCCGGTCGTCGAGGAGCGGCTCAACGTCGGCAAGCGCATGGTCGACAGCGGCCGGGTGCGGGTGCGCTCCTACGCCGTGGAGAAGGCGGTAAGCGAGAACGTCACCTTGCATGACGAGACCGTGCACGTCGATCGGCGTGTGGTCGACCGGGCGGTGACGCCTGGCGACATGGCTCTGTTCGAGGACAAGGTCATCGAGGCCACCGAGATGCGCGAAGAGGCGGTGGTGTCGAAGGAAGCCCGCGTCGTTGGCGAGGTTGGCATCCGTAAGGATGCGGCTCAGCGCGTCGAGACCGTGACCGATAAGGTGCGTCATACCGAGGTCGAGGTCGAGGATGAGCGCGGCAACGTCAGCCGCACTGGCACGACCGGCACCACGGTGACGGACGCTGCGCCTGGCACCCGCAAGCCGGTCTGATCCATCCGAGAAGCGCTGCCTGGAGCTTGGACGCACCAGGCAGCGCACCATGCCGAGATCCGAGTTCGGGTCGGCCCGTTCTCGACCGCAACCTGTCAAATAGGCCCCGCCATGTTCCTGAACCGCTCGCTTCTTCTCCTCTTACCGCTGCTCGCAACAGCACCCGCATCGGCGCAGACGACTCTTACCGGGCAGCCGGCAGCGGGTGGGGTCTCCAGTGCGACCTCCGGTGGTCAGAACGCCGTGACGCGGCCGAACACGGATCACGCCAACGCGACAGTGGTCACAGGAGCGGGAGCGAACGTCAAACTGGAGCGGGGCGCCAACAGCTTCACTGAGGGTGAGGCCCGCCGGCGTCTCGAGCAGGCCGGCTACCACGAGGTCAAGAACCTCAAGAAGGACGGCGACGGCATCTGGCGCGGCGATGCGCTGATGGGCAGCAAGCCGACCAGCGTCGGCCTCGACTTCAAAGGCAACGTCGCGGTGCGCTAGCCGGTTTCCGCGTTCGATTCATCCGGTTCAAACCCCTCGGAGTGCTTCCATGCCCACACAGACCCTCTCGGCCCTGTACGATCGCTACGACGACGCTGCGGCGGCCGTGACGAAGCTGGAGGCGGCCGGTGTGCCGCACTCCGACATCAGTCTCGTCGGCAACAAGACGGAGACGACCACCACTGGAACGAGCGATCCGGTGGACCATGCCGCCAACGGTGTAGGGACCGGTGCGACGCTCGGCACGATCCTGGGTGGCGGTGCCGGTCTCCTCGCCGGCCTCGGGCTGATGGCCATTCCGGGCGTCGGTCCGGTCGTGGCTGCGGGCTGGCTCGTCGCGACGTTGACTGGTGCCGGCCTCGGTGCCGCGGCAGGTGGTTTGACCGGTTCGTTGACCAGCGCCGGCGTGAGCGAGACCGATGCGCATGCCTACGCTGAAGGCGTGCGCCGGGGTGGTTCGCTACTGACCGCGAAGGTGGATGAGGCCCACGCCGCCGTGACCATGCGCATCCTGGAGGAGCATGGCGCTGTCGATCTCGACGCGCGTACAAAGGGTTGGGAAAGCGAGGGCTGGAGCAGCAAGACGGCTGGCGCGTCGCAAAGCGATACTTCGACCTTGATTGGTTCGGACTCAGCCGCAGGCTCGATCGTGCGCGAGAACGATGCGGTCGGCGCTTCCGTGGCTATCCCGGATACACGGACGTCCGGTGCTCGCCGGGTGCGTGTCTACAATCACCCAGTCTGATCATCGGGATCCGCGCGCCAGCGCAGCCTCGGCATCAACCAATCCGATCAACCTGGTCGAAAGGCCGCTTCAGGAGTCCAGATCATGGGCCTACTCGACAGTATCATCGGCAGTGTGGTCGGCGGCAACGCCAGTCAGCAGCAGGGCGCCGGCGCCAGTCCCCTTGTAGGCGTCCTGATGAGCCTTCTGGCTGCACGGGCCGGAGGCGGCGGCCTTGGCGGCATGCTGGGCAACGCAGGTAACAGTCTTGGCAGTGGCCAGGGTGGTCTCGGTGGTCTGCTCGGAGGTGGCGGAGCTGGTGGGCTTGGTGCCCTCGTCGAGCAGTTTACCCAGGCCGGCCATGGTGGGGCAATCAACTCGTGGATCGGCCAAGGACAGAACCAGCCGATCGCACCGCACGATCTCGGAGCGGCGCTCGGTCCGGAAACGGTGGGGCAACTCTCACAGCAGACCGGCATGGGAAGCTCCGACCTGCTGTCGCAGCTCTCCCACCTGCTGCCAGGTGTGATCGACCAGCTCACCCCGCAAGGCCGGATGCCGACCGAGCAGGAGCACGCACACTGGTAGCTCTTGTTGCGCCTACTCAGGACAAAACGAGCTTTGCCGTTCTATTTGGATCAGCACATAGGTGTTCGTCCTTGGCTCCTGACGACAACGCTTGCCTTTCTGATGGTTGGAAGCACCGAAGCCAACCACTAAGTATCGATTAGTCTGGACAAGCTCGATACTTATTCGAGACAGGCCGGCTTCTCCCGCAGCGAGCTTCTTTCCCGGCTCTCATCAGAGCTTCCTTCGGCGGTGGACCGCTACACCCCCGGCGGCAGGCTGCCCGCCCACTGAGGCGTTGCACCTGAGGACATCCCGCACGCCGGTCGGGGCCTTTCCCAGCCGGACGCGCCGGTCGACACGACCGCAACGAGCACCGCGATGGTGCCACCCGAGGAACACGACCATGGCCAAGACCGCGCACGACGAGGCTGCCAAGCACCACGAGGCCGCCGCCAAGTCGCACAAGACCGCCGCCGAGCACCACGAGAAGGGCGACGAGACCGCCGCCGCCAAGCACTCGAAGGAGGCCCATGGCCACTCCGAGAAGGCACACGAGAGCTCAACCAAGGCTCACGGGAAGAGCGCCAAGAAGTAACGGACCCCATCCAACCGCCGGACGCGCATTCCGCGCGCCCGGCACCAACTTCGGAGAAGAACCATGGACGAGAACCGCATCACCGGCGCGGCGAAGGAACTCGGCGGCAAGGTCCAGGGCGCCGTCGGCGACGTCACCGGCGACCGCGGGACCCAGGCCAAGGGTGCCGCCAACGAGTCCAAGGGCAACGTCGAGAACCTGTACGGGCAGGCCAAGGACGCCGTTCGCGACGTTGCCGACCAGGCCGGTGACCTTGCGCAGGGCGCGCTGAAGCAGGGACGCGACGCCTTCCCCGACGCCGAGCGCACCTACCGTCAGGGCGCCGACACGGTGACGAGCTACGCCAAGGAGTCACCGCTGATGATGGCCGCGATGGCGGGCGCACTCGGCTACCTCCTCGCGATGGTCGTCCACGGCCGCCGCTAGGTGCGGCCCCACCCAAGCCGTCCCGCAGGTCAGGAGCAGCACCATGAGCGATCCCACCCGACTTGCGGGTCCGCCCCTCGCCGATGGCCCGATGCAGGCGCCACGCTCACCGGCTGGCTTGGCCGATGCCGTGCGCGACCAAGCCAGCGGCTATGCCGACTGGCACAAGATCGAGGCTGCAGGCTTCCTCTCCGAGCTCGCCGGCGCGCTGCGTTCGGGCGGTAGCCAACTCAATGGACAAACACAGGTAAAGCCGTTCGTCCAGGCCGTCGCCGACAACCTCGACGCGTTCTCGGACCGTATCATACGCCGAGGCTGGCGTGAGCTTTACCGCGACGCCGAGGGGGTCGCACTAGGCCACCCGTTGGCGACGGCCCTGGTGGTCGGGGCGCTCGGGTACGGCGCCTTCCACGTCATCCGGTCCGGCGAAGGCGGTGCTGGCAAATCCCCCGGTGAACCCAGGCAGGCGTGGGGCGGGTACCCTTGAGCGCCGTCCCGCCACCCACGTCTCCCCATGGCATTCCCAGTTTGCTCGCCGAAGCGCTCCGGGGTGCAGGCGACGTCGTCCGGGGCGAGATCGCCCTGTTCCGCCAGGAAATAACCGACAGCCTGCGAAGCGTGGTCATCGGCCTCGCGGCGATGGCCGGCGCAGCGGTGTTCGCAATCGTCGGCTTCCTGGTCCTGGTCGACGCTTTGATGAAGTGGCTCGCCGCTGTCGTCGGCTCGGAGGCGCTCTCCGCCCTGATCGTCGGTGTCGTCTTCCTCGTTCTCGGCGTCGTCCTGGCGCTGACCGCCAGGAGCCGGTTCTCGCTCAACGGGCTCATGCCGACTCGGACAGGCCGCCAGCTTCGGCAGGACGCCACCGTTATCAAGGAGCACGCAGACGCATGATGAGTGATGCCGACGCACTGGAGCACGAGATCGAGGCAAGCCGCGGCCGCCTGGGCCGGACGCTGGACAGTCTTACGCAGCGCCTCACCCCCACCGGCATCGTCGAGGACATGCTCGGCAGCATCCGCCGCGACGCGACCGGGGCCGTCCTCTACGACGGCGCCCTGGAGGCTGTCCGCCGCAATCCGGTGCCAGTCCTCATGATGTGCCTCGGCACCGTGATGCTCCTCAAGGGCAAGGGTCCCATTGGGGGGGCTGCCTACCGAGCCATACGCGATCCGGATCGGTTCGCCGTACCGAGCACTGCCATTGCCTCGAAGCCTCCAGCTACGGCATCGAAAAATTCCCGGTGACCGAGACAATGACAGTCCACGACGCAGAAATGGCCAGCGTCGAAAACAGCCTTGGGACGAGGCGATATGAGCTCGCCGCGACACTGGTCAAGCTTGGGATATTCGGCAGCAGCTTTCCGTCCAGTCAGCACCTGTTCTAGCTGGACCAAGTACGGCGCCTAAGCCCACATAATGGCAATGCACTGACTCCCCACCCAGAGAAACGCATTTAATTGCAGCTCGCTAATTCGATGAAATAGCGAAAACACTGCGGCTAAAGCACTTCTTTCTCTCAATCATATACCCATTGCGTCGAGTTAAAAGTATTGAAAGGATTCTCGCATGACCATCGAGCAAGTCTGCCTGGTGGTCGTTCTAAACCTTCTCATTGGCATGTTCATCGCACGGCTAAGGCACCTGCGTACGCCCCCATCCGCAAGCCTGATCTTGGTCGCGATGATCCTCACTGGCTTTGCGATGATCTGGCGCTCCCTCATGATCTAATATCGTCCACAATCGACCTGCTTCTGATCACAACGGTTGGAAAAATTGTCTGAGCGCATGGAATGGGTCGCAAGACTGACGCAGACGTGCGTACGCTGCCTCGACCCGAGCCCCCCCTTTTTGAGCCTACTTCCCGAGATGCCCCATGACTGACCCTATCCAACAGCTGACCCCGCAGCCACGGACTGAGACCTCCCCAATAGTGTGGACCCTCTTTCTTGGAACCGCGCTTCTTGGATTGGTGGCTCTACCGCATCGCCGACTCAGTTCGCGCCCGGAAGGCGCATCGAGTCAGCTAGGCGCCGAGGAAGGCCCAAGAACCCACGAAGGAGCGGCCGCTTCCCAGGTCGCAGATACAGAGGTTGACCGAGGCCGTAAGGCGTCCACCCCATCCGAGATCCCGGCCAAAGGTTGGCTCGATATTGGCAAGCGCCTGTTCCAAGAGTTCGGAAACGACCGTGTGCTGCTGGTTGCGGCAGGAGTCACATTCTACGCCATCCTGGCGTTGTTCCCGGCCATTGGCGCCTTTGTCTCAATCTACGGCCTTGTGGCCGACCCTACGACCATCAATGAACAGTTGGCCTCTCTTCAAAGCGTCATGCCGGGCGGTGCCCTCGATATCATCGGCGAGCAGGTCAAGCGCATCGCAGCAAAAGGAGGCGGCACCCTCGGTTTCACCGCGGCCTTCGGCATCGTCGTGTCGATCTGGAGCGCCAACGGCGGCATGAAGGCAATCTTCGATGCACTAAACATTGTCTACGACGAGAAAGAGAAGCGCAACTTCTTCTGGTTAAACCTGAGATCTTTGACTTTCACGGCCGGGGCACTTTTATTTGTGGTTCTAGCTCTTGTTGGTATCGTTGTGATACCGGCTGCGCTAGCCTTGTTGAATTTGGGTTCGATGGAGTGGGTCATCGCCTTGGCACGATGGCCGATCCTACTCCTCGTTGTCCTAGGCAGCCTGGCGCTTTTGTACCGATACGGTCCGAGTCGGGAAGCTGCTAAGTGGCGTTGGGTCACGTGGGGAAGTGGCGTTGCTGGTGTTCTCTGGATTGTCGTGTCAGCGCTGTTCTCATGGTATGTGTCAAGCTTCGGCAACTACAACGAAACCTACGGGTCCCTCGGAGCCATCATCGGCTTCATGACCTGGATCTGGATTTCTACGACCATCGTCCTGCTCGGAGCGGAGTTGAACGCCGAGATGGAACATCAGACAGTCACCGATACGACCACCGGTCGGCCGGAGGAGCTTGGTGCACGCAAAGCGAAGGTGGCTGACACGGTCGCCGCTTCCGCATGAAAAGCAGACGAGACGTGCGACCCATTGCGGTCGCACGTCTCATCTGCATCGTGACAGACTCTGTATTTGCCTATCAGTACTAAATTTAACGATCACTCGCATGTAAAAGATATTAATCCCATTGATTCGTATGTCGGGGATCCGACCGTTTTCCTGAAAGAACTGCTAAGCCAGGATCGAACAGCAGCAAATGCCCCTGTTTCTGTCGGGAAAATATGACCAGCTTTCTACTGTCCGATAAACCACTATGTTTACTATCCTGACATCCAGTGTGGACATTGGCGATCAAGACGGTCGGCATTGTGCGAGACGTGCACGGTTCAGGGCCATGAGGACTGGTCCCAAGCTGTACCGCCCTGCCCTTTTACGTTCCACAAGCTTCCGCAGATAGCCTCCAGGGCTCTTGATGTGTCCGGCTCGCTGCAGGATTGCCGCGACCGTTGCGGCAGCAGTTTCTGCTCCCATCGTCGACTGCGCCTCCCGCCATACTGCTGAGCTGATGCCGAGGATTGTCCTTACTAGGTCGGAGGCTGCGACAAGATCGTGCCAGGAGCGCATCTCCGCGCCGGCGCGGGTGTAGTCCCGGATATCTGGGCAGGCATCGAGCACCATAGCGAGAGGGTAACTTTGGTCGGGCGAGCGTGCCTTTGCAGGACGTGGCTCATCAGCATCCCGAGCGCGACTCCCGGATGCCGGTTCAGAATCAAGGATATTTATTTTTGAATTCTGTATGTGCCGCTCAGAATGGCTGTCACTGCCGTCCAAAATATAAGATTCTGATCGCGGAATGAGGACGTTGCCCACATCAGCAACAAGCATGGCTAGACTTCGCCGTATAGCTTTCAGATCGGTTGGGCTTGGTGTCCGGGGTATCGCCATAACGATGGACGCGTAGCGGGCTCGCAGCGCTGTCCAGTCCCCCTCGTGGCCGCCCTCTACGCCCGCGGTGATCATCTTGGCTGCGTCGCGACGCAGGATCGTGACCTGTTCACGCGTGAGCCGCAGTTCCCGGCGTTCGGCCTCGACGATCTCGGCCTGTTGCTTGAACTCGCACGCTCTGGAGACGATCGGCGTGAGATCAAATCCGAAGGCATACGTGATCTCACCGCCTTGTCCTTTCCGGGCGTAGCGCTTGCCGTTCGGGCTGTCTCGACGGATTACGAGGCCAGCCTCGACCAATGCACCCAGATGGCGCCTGAGCGTTGTCTCAGCCATGCCGTGGGCGCGCAGACGAAGCTGCTCGTTTGATGGGAAGACGACAAGATCGCCCCCCAGCCCCGCGACCAGCGCCGTTTCAGGATGGAAGCTGAGAAGCGCGTTAAGGACGGCAAGAGCCCTGTCGGACACACAGATAGCGTCCTTGGCCTGGGCGATATGCCGAAACACTGCCCATTTGTTGACAGTGGTTTCAGGTGAGCACGCAGCGGCGGCTGCCTGCGCCTGTAGATGCGCAGCCGTTAGCGGCCGGCGCCCGAAGGGCGTCGTGATGTGAAGGTTCATGGTCTCTGCCGGGCACCGGGCAAAGACAAGGCGTCCGCCGAACCGGCGCGAAATCGTTTGACGATGTGCCGGGAGATGTGCTTCTCTGCGCTTGCTTAGGGACTACAGAGAGGGCCTTCCGGACGCGGTTCGGGGGGCCTTGTCTTTTTCGAGTGCGTCGTCTCCCTGGTTCGTGTTGTGGATCGGGTTACGCCTCGCCAGCCCGAACGGCGGCGAGGATCTCGGGAAGCCGATCTAGGAGAGCGGTACCGAGTTTCGGCTCCAGCTTCTCATCGATCGACAGAATGAAGCGACCGCTGCTGCGCTCAATGCGCACGACCTTGCGTCCCTGCTGGTCTTTCCAGACTTCTGACTTCGCCTTCGGCGCAACCTTCGGACCGAACGCCTCCAGTGTAGCAGCAAAGCGCTCATCAGTTGGCTTAGCGATAAAGCCCGGATCACTGATCAGCTTGCCGATTTCAGAAGCGCCCGTCGACTTCAGCCGCTCCGCCAAAAGCAGCCAACGCGGACGACCAGCCGCCGGGGCGGGGCCGATCGCGCACAGGACCTCCTGGGGTACCGTTTTTGCGACCGCAATCAGGGTCGAGAGATCCCCCTTCCCCACTCCCATGGCGGACATAATTGTATCGCGGCGAAACCCGTGGGCTTCGAGTCGCAGCGCGAAGAAAGCTCGCTCGATGTAACTGAGATCGCGTCGCTCCAGGTTCTCCTTACCCTGCGCAACGACGAGTTCTTCATCTGAGAGCGGTCGGACAACAGCTCGTATAGGGCGCCCCAGGATCAGTGCAGCGCGAGTCCGCCGTCGTCCATAGGCGATCTGAAAGCGTCCGGTTGTCTCCGGATGTGGTCTCACAAGCACGGGGACCTGCTGCCCACTTTCTCGGATGCTTTCTACCAGGCCAGGTAGGGTGGGATCATTGGCATCAGAGACACGATCGGCAATGAAGGAGTCATCGACAAGTCCGGGATCCAGATCCACTATGAGCGACCCAGCCTCGATCTCGGCCGCTACATCGGCTCTGGCTGCCAGATTGCGCAGGGTTGAACCCATCGTGCGCACGGCGCCGGTTCTGCGGCTTTCAAGCACGGGGGAGGGAGAGTTTGCACCTGCAAACTCTGCTTCTCCAGGGACAAGGTTTGCAGGTGCAAACGCCTCTGGCTTTGCTCCCTGCTTCGAACCAAACAAGGCATCTAGGTTCGTCTTGCGGTTCATGCGCGTCCCCACGCCTTCCGTATAAGGCCCTCGATCTCGGCGTTTACTGCATTCAAGGCCTCAAGCGCCCTGTCGTAGGTTGAGCGTGTAATGGCGTCCCGGCCAATCTCGTAGAGGGTCTGTTTCGACAAGCCGGCATCCGAGACTGCAGATGACTTCAGCATCGGTGCTGTAAGAACGGCGTCATCGAATAGGGTCCGGAGCATCCCAACGATCCGCGTTTGTGGCGCGTCCTGCTGCTCGTAGCGCGTAACAAGATAGCGAAGCCAATCGTACTGGAGATTGCCGCCGGCCTCCGACACAACGCCGAGCAGATCCTCGGTCATCGCCAGGAACTGGCTCATGGACGCCACATCCAACATCTGGGGGTGGACGGTGATAAGCAGCGCAGTCGACGCACATAGAGCGGAGAGGGTCAGGTATCCGAGCTGCGGCGGACAATCGATCACGACAACGTCGTAGCTGGCTTCTACGGACTCTATCGCTTGTGCCACTCGGTCGAAAAACAGAGGCTCGCCTGCACGGCGCTTGTTCAGAGCACGCGGCGTCTCGTGCTCGAACTCCATCAACTCAAGGTTCGCAGGGACTAGGTCCAGACCTGTGAAGTAGGTGTGCCGAATGACGTCGCGCAACGGGCGGCGAGAATCATCGTACCGGATCGCCCCATATAGCGTTTCATCGGTATCGACATCCAATTCTGGCTGAACACCAAGGAGAGCCGATAAGCTCGCCTGCGGATCGAGGTCGATCGCCAGAACGCGATAGCCCCTTAGCGTCAGAGATTGGGCAAGATGGGCGGTTGTCGTCGTCTTGCCCGAGCCACCCTTAAAGTTAGCTATGGCGATGACTTGGAGGTGGTCACCTTCCTGACGATGCGGCTGGTAACGTCTTCCGCTGCGCGTATTCTCGTCAAGATAAGCGCGAATGCCATGGATGTCCGAGAGAGTGTAAGAACGTCGCCCGTTTGGCGAGACGTCAGGCTGCGGCCCTAAACCTTCCGCGGCGAGTTGCTGGAGCCGAGATACAGTAACACCAATAATTCGAGCAGCTTCTGAGGAGGAAAATCGGCGCAGGGTCTTGGCTGATGTAGGAGGAAACAGCCCTGACGAGATCGCCTGAAGCTGCTCGCGCAACACGGCTGCATGGTCACCGATCATCGCCGCCGGCGAAACCGTTGGCTGCTGCGGAGGCGATTTGATTACCGCGTGCTGGTTCATCCTTACGGACCTTGCTTGCAGAAAATTCGCCAAATTGACGTAGCAGCTACAATTCAACCGAATCAAGGATGATTCGCAAGCCCGATAAGTGCGGAAAGTGTAGCTCTTCACGAACCCGTCGCGGGTCGCCTGTTCACCGCTCAGGCGGTCATTACCCCAACCGCGTACGTCAACGGCGATTAGGTTGGTGACATCCCGAGCACGCTGCCGAGGCTGTGCCAGGGCTCCGGTACGTTACGAGTGTCGTCGAGCCCATAGACGGCGGGCAGGGCGATGAGCTTGAGACGAAGGGCACGTAAGCCTGGAGTCGGCTGCGCTACCAGCAGACCGCCGACGACTCGGATAGCGCGGGCTGTGCTGTCCTCGTGGCGCTGAGAAGCGTCGAGACCGCACACTCCGGCCGCCCTTGCCAAGCCCGCTGTCGCCTTCAGACCTGGTGCTTGAGGGCACGTGTGCAGGGTCCAGGCCGCAGATGCCGACCGATTGTGTCGGTGTCCGTCGCGTAGAGCGGAGGTGAGTCGAGCGATGTCGCACGCGTCGCAGCCATCGGCGGGGATCGAGGCCACGGTGACGGTTAGGTCATGCTGACCTGGGACCTCGCCCGCCGCACGGCCATGTTGAACTGCTTGTCCGAGTACGCTCGGCCATCCTTGCGCTGAACGCCGGCGCGGGTGACTGCGTGCGCCAGGGTGGTGAAGGTCAAGCCACGGGCGAGAAGGGCCTCGATGCGGGGCAGATGCCGAAGCACCATCCGGTCGAACGGGACGGTGACGTCATCGCAGCCGTGATCGGCGGCGAAGTCCCTTGCCCAGCCATCGAGTTCCACCCGTACCATAGGCTGTCGGTAACCCACGCCGGATAAAGCTCAGACGAACGCGATCACGACAATTGACAGCATTTCACAGCAAAATCCAGCACGTTACGATGCTGGTAAATGAGTTCATAAGTTGTGTGCACACCTGTGCACCCCGGGTGCGAGGAGTGAACGAGAGTGGCAGGTTCCCTACGATCTTGGGGGCGTTCCTCTACTGATTGAGCCCGTGCTTCAGCTTGCGATGGCTAGCATTGGGGCGACACCCTCACGCAGTACGTAGCCACGGCCCCAGACCGTCTCGATGTAGTTGCGGCATCGAACGACGGTCCCGATGGCGGGGCTCGGGAGGTTGCATATCGCGATGCCATTGCTGGCTGCTCCCCGCGCAGTCCCGATTTCGGGAGGTTGGCAAGGACCCTTAAAAATCCCAAGAGCAGCCTCGAGACCGCGAAACGGAGGTGACCTGTTTGCGACCAAGCAACAAGCGCATGCGCGCGGGAAGAGCCGATAATGGGCCGAGATCAAGGTTCTACCGACCGCACTCCGAATGCAGCAGCGTTCGCGCGATAGGTTCGGCATCGGGCAGGCGGGTGATGTGATCCATCCCGAGTGTCGAGATGGATCACGCGGTTGAGGATAGATCCCGGCCGGGTCGTTCACGTCTCTGGTTCCAGATCACCGGATTGATCCTGCGTGCTTGATCGAACGTAGTCCTGCTCGCAGCGATGTTGATGGCAATGCTAGCATCGCTTATAAGACGATATGGCTCACGCGCTCGCACCGGCTGCAACGATCACGATCCGCAATCTCGATGGCCGCGTGAAGGAGCGGCTCCGCATCCGTGCGGCGATGAACGGTCGTTCCATGGAAGCGGAGGCGCGTTCGATCCTGGCAGCCACTCTTGCCGTCGAGGCCGAGAGCACACCCGATCTCGCCGAAGCGATCCGACGCCGAGTAGCACCGTTTGGTGGCATCGACCTGGAAGAGCACCCGGCTGTCACGATCGCTGCCCCGCCGTCCTTTGATCGATGATCGTCCTCGACACGAACGTTATCTCCGAGCTGATGCGCCCAGAGCCAAGCTCGGCCGTGGTCGCGTGGGTCGCGTCCCAGCCCCGCTCATGGCTCTACACCACCAGTCTCAACCGTGCCGAGATCCTCTACGGCGTCACCATGATGCCGCCAGGTCGCCGACGGGACGGGTTCGCTACGGTCGCCTCCGCGATCTTTACCGAGGAGTTTGCCGGACGCGTCCTGCCATTCGACGGCTTGGCCGCCGATCACTATGCGCGGATCGTACGGACGCGTCGGGACGCCGGGATGCCGATCGAAGGCTTTGACGCCTTGATTGCGGCGACGACCGCGGCTGCGGGCTACAGCATCGCCACCCGCGATGTCGGCGGTTTTGAAGCGTGCGGTCTGACGATCATCAATCCCTGGCAGTCTGCGGGGGGATGACGAATTCGACCGCGAAACCGAGCAGGTTGAGCCTACCCAATTATCTCGCCACGTCAGCTTGCAATAGCTAGCATTGGGGCGACACCCTCGCGCAGCACGTAGCCACGACCCCAGACTGTCTCGATGTAGTTCTTGCCGCCTGATGCGGTAGCAAGCTTCTTGCGCAGCTTGCAGACAAACACGTCGATGATTTTCAGCTCGGGCTCGTCCATGCCGCCGTAGAGATGGTTGAGGAACATCTCCTTGGTCAGTGTCGTGCCCTTTCGCAGGGCAAGGAGTTCCAGCATCTGGTACTCCTTGCCAGTGAGCGGAACCCGGTTCCCACCGATCGCGACAAGCTTCTGATCGAGGTTGACGACCATGTCGTCGATCGTCACGGCCGCCTCAGCATGCCCTTGCGAGCGGCGGACGATCGCCTGAATGCGGGCGACGAGCTCATCCCGGTGGAACGGCTTGGTGAGGTAGTCGTCGGCGCCAAAGCCGAGACCCTTCACCTTGTCCTCGATGCTGGCCATCCCTGAGAGGATCAGGATTGGGGTCTTCACCTTGGCCACGCGAAGGCGGCGCAGCACCTCGTAGCCGGACATGTCGGGGAGCGTCAGGTCGAGGAGGATGATGTCGTAGTCGTAGAGCTTACCGAGATCGATCCCCTCCTCACCGAGATCGGTGACGAAGGGATTGAACCCGGCCGTCTTCAGCATCAGCTCGATGCTCTGTGCCACCGCCGCATCGTCCTCGATCAGCAGAACCCGCATCGTCCGTCCCCGTAAGTGTTAAGATCCACTAATGCGTGATCCTTAACAAATTCCTGTTTTGCAGTAGGGTCCGTATCAGCGCCTTATCGGCCCATATTCGACTTGTTGTTCTGCCGGAAACCAATTAAGACTGGCCATATCAGTTGATTATAGGGCAGTATATTTCATGTTTGACGAAGCAGTGGCAGACACAAGCAGCAACGTTTTGGCGATGGCAGCCGATATCGTCTCAGCCTATGTCTCGAACAATCACGTTCAAGCTGGCGAGCTGCCGAACTTGATTGCCAGCGTCCATGCTTCCTTGAGCCGCCTCGGCGGTGAGGAGCCGAGGACCGCGTCCGAACCTGAGAAGCTGACGCCCGCTCAGATCCGCAAGTCGATCACCCCAGATGCGATCATCAGCTTCGAGGACGGCAAGGGCTACAAGACGATGCGGCGTCATCTTACCCTACGTGGCCTGACACCGGAGGCCTACCGCGCCAAGTGGGGCCTGCCTGCCGACTACCCGATGGTGACCACGAGCTACTCGGCAAAGCGTTCCGAACTCGCCAAGAGCCTCGGTTTGGGTCAGCTGCGGCGCAAGTCAGCACCGGAGGAAGTTGGCAACGACCCTGACGAAGCTTGAGCTTACCGGTCTTGCGCTGGAATCAGCAAAGTCTGACTGAGTCACGGTCTGTTTGCTGTTTGATCAGCAGGCGGATCGTCAGGAGGGAGGATGCTGCAGCACGTCAGCCACAGAGTTAATGAAGCGTTTCCGTTCACGCCTTGTTCCGGTTGTGGAAAACCTGTGGGCCAGTCAGTTTGTGTCTTGCAACAAGGCGCGGCATGCACGTTCGACCCAACGAGCGGCTGCACATCATGCTGTGGGTGAGGACAACATCGCGTGCCTATTTCTCAGCGTCAGCTCGGTGCATCGATCCGGACCGCGCTGCATATCGCTGATCGCGATGCGATTGCTGCTTTCGTCTTGGACGAGGGCACAGTGTTTGCACCCAACAATCCGTTCGCACGAACCAGTGTTGGTGCGCAGAGACAGGTTTGGACCGGCTACCAGCGTGAGTTCTACTTCTCGAACATCGCCTCGCTTGGGCTGGCGTGTTTGATGAATGCCTTATGCGCACGTCCCGATGACGAGGCGATTGTTCAGGAGATCCTCCAGGCCGATGGCTGCCGTGCTTACGTGTATCACCCGGGCGACGGCTGCCAGATTGTCGGGGCCGTGCTGCATGCCAAGGGGACCGGAGCCCTGCCAGTGATCAAGCCACTTCCACGAGGCGGCCGGCGGGGCAGGGGGCAGAGATCGGCGCTTCAGCTCGATTTGTTTGCGGTCGGGTAGAGCCCCCGAAACAGGTCCCCCATCGCCCGACGGCGAAACAGGGTGCGCCAGCGTCGACGCCGATGCTCGGGGCGATCGTGGTTGATGTGACAGCGTTGGCAGAAGGCTGCGAGGTTGCGGTCGAGATTGTTGGTGGTGTCGTGATCGCGGTGTGCGGCAGGCAGCACAACGCGGGTCGTACGGATGCGACCGAGATCTTCGATCGTCGGCAGGCTGCGCAGCGTACGGCCCTGTCCATCGCGCCAGGCTCCGATGCTGGCATCCCACCAGCGCCCATCACCGAGATGGTACACGGTCAGCCCATGGGGCCGACCGCAGCCCTCGCAGGCGCCACCCGCCCGCCCGAAGCGGATCGCCGCTGAGAGTTGCGGCCAGTCGATGGGATAGAAGAAGCGATGCTCGCGCCGGATCGGCATTGTTCAGGAGATCCTCCAGTGACGTCTCATGGGAGGATTTCGATGGTGATACTGAGGCTTTTGGGGAGGTCGGCCCAGGCTTTCTGAGTGGTGAGCGCGACAGCATTTCGCTGTTGTGCGAGGGCGAGGCAGGCATGATCGCTGAGGGAGAGATCGAACGCCTTGAGAAGCGGTCTCAGCATGCCTGTGGCTTGAGCTTGAGCGTCGCCGAAGGGATCGACCCGTAGGTGAAGCCCCCCGACAGCTTGGGCGATGCGGTTTTGGGAGCCGCCGGCTTCAGCGAGGGCAGCATAAACTTCGGACAGAGCGACGGCGCTGATCCAAGCGCGTGGCAGGACCGTGATCACGCGTTGCGTCCCGGCTTCACCCTTGAGCAGGCAGAGCAGGGCTGAGGCATCGAGGACGAACGCCTCAGTCATGCTCGGTCTCCTGGTGCGGATCGTTTGCATGATCCTGGCTCAACGCATTTTCACCTGGCGCATCGTCGGGTCGGAAGGTGCCGACAATCGTCTGAGCCAGGCGTACGGCTGAGGTGAGCGATCGGACATGAAGTCCGTCCTCATCCAGTTCGATGATGACGGTATCGCCGACCTCGATCCCGAGCTTGCGCCGAAACGCAGCTGGAATGATCAGCTTACCCCCATCGATAATTTTAACCGCCTGCGACGCCATGAAGACCTGTCAAATGGTACCTGAACGTCATTTCGTACCAAACCACGCATGTCGTATCAAGATGACCGGGTTCAGATAAGGGAACCATGGTCGTGGCCTTGCGCATATGGCTCAACCTTCGACTCTGATTGCCATCCAGGTTTGAGATGAAACATCAGTGAGTGACCAAAAGCGCATCACTACCGTATCCGGTGTCACTTAATGATCATTTTCTATCGATGACAGAGCGTAGAATTTATGACGGCTTGTAGTACGGTAGCTCGGCCGTTTGGGGGCCGTCGCTGTATTTGTCACGCAATCGCTCGTTTGCGTGACAGGCACGAACGGGGGAGCACCGCAGATCGGCGGCCCCCGACCCCTTGATCGTCATACCGCCTCACGACGCGTGGCCCGTCACGCCCGCACAGGATCACAACCCCATGCTGCTCGGCTACATGCGCGTGTCCAAGGCCGATGGCTCGCAAACCACCGACCTGCAGCGCGACGCTCTCCTCGCCGCCGGCGTCGAACCCGAGCGCTTCTACGAGGATCATGCCTCCGGCAAACGCGACAGCCGCCCTGGGCTCGACGCCTGCCTCAAAGCGCTTCGCGAGGGCGACACCCTCGCGATCTGGAAACTCGACCGCCTCGGCCGCGACCTGCGCCACCTCGTCAACACCGTCCACGATCTGACCAAGCGTGGGGTCGGGCTCAAGGTGCTCACAGGCCAGGGGGCCAACATCGACACCACCACCGCCAATGGCCGGCTGGTGTTTGGGATCTTCGCAGCGTTGGCGGAATTCGAGCGCGAGTTGATCATCGAGCGGACCAAGGCTGGGCTTGCCTCAGCGCGTGCCAGAGGCAGGAACGGAGGTCGCAAGCCGAAGATGACCGCTGCCAAACTCCGCCTCGCACAAGCTGCGATGGGTCAACCGGAGACCAAGGTCTCTGACCTCTGCGCGGAACTCGGCATCACTCGCCAAACCCTCTATCGACACGTCGATCCCAAGGGTCGGTTTAGAGCCGACGCTCTCAAGATCCTTGGGCAAAAGACTATCTGATCAATGGTTTGCGGAGACGGGATATCGCGACGGTAGATAATTGGGCAGCCTTTCCTGACAAGAAAACGGCCGTTTACGCCTACAGTTTGGTGTGCACCCCAATTGGTCAGGAAAACGGTCGGATACCCGACGTCGAACCTGATAGGACCTATGTCCAAGTTGGGTGGATTTCAGCTGGTTTGCTTTGGGGCATCGATGCGTGGAAGCGGACATCGTCGCCGAGCCCGCCCACGACCCCTCTCGGGCCCTCGGAAAGTTCGCTTCGCGGTATGTTGGCGGTGGTTGACCTATGTCTAAGCCGGGTGGAAAGCAGCTTGTCTTCAACTGGCGCATTAAAGGGCCAGGGCAGACGTTCGTACTACGCCAGCTGTGTTGCCACACAAGACATCGATGCAAATTCGGTATCGATCGATCCAGCAATTGAGTTGGACGGCATTATCTTGCCGCCGCATGAATGTGGTTCGGCAAACAGCCACCGCTGGTAGTTATTTCCTGCGAGAATGGCTCAACCTCATCGGAGGAAGGCCATGTCTCAAAAGGGGCGGGATCTGCACAGGACCAAGACCAGATACGTTATTCTAGGGCTGGTCTTTCTCGCAACAACGTTCAATTACGTCGATCGAGCCACCTTGTCCGTCGCCGCCTCCGCCATGCGGACCGAGTTCGGCTTCGACGCCATCACGATGGGCCTGGCCTTCTCGGCGTTCGGCTGGGCGTACACAGCACTTCAGATCCCCGGCGGCTGGGTACTCGATAAATACGGCGCCCGCCTGGTCTACGGGACAGGCCTGATCCTATGGTCGGCCCTCACGATGATGCAGGGGCTCGTACACCTCGTCACCTTCACGTTCGTCGCGCTCTTCGCCCTGCGCTTCCTCATGGGCATCGCCGAGGCACCAGCCTTTCCTGCCAACAGCCGGCTGACCGTAATGTGGTTCCCGACCAAGGAACGGGCCTTCGCAACCTCGATCTTCCAGTCGGCCCAGTATTTCGCGCTCGCCGTGTTCACGCCGATCATGACGTGGATCCTGCACGCCCACAGCTGGCAGGCGATCTTCTTCTGGGCCGGCGGCGTGGGCATCGTCCTCGGCATCATCTGGCTCGTCTACGTACACGAGCCGCGTCACCACAAAGGCGTGAACCAAGCCGAACTCGACTACATCGAGGCGGGCGGTGGCTTGCCAAACATGGGGGACAAGCGCGATCAGATCCGGTGGTCCGAGGTGAAGGCGCTGATCGGCAACCGCATGATGATCGGCATCTACATCGGGCAGTTCTGCCTGACGACCATCACGTGGTTCTTCCTGACGTGGTTTCCGACCTACCTGCTCGAAGCGCGTGGCATGTCGATCCTCAAGGTCGGACTCGTGGCCGCGATCCCAGCGATCTGCGGGTTCCTCGGCGGGCTGGCCGGTGGCCTTTGGTCGGACTGGTTGCTGCGGCGCGGGTTCAGCCTGACCGTCTCGCGCAAGCTCCCGATCATCCTCGGTCTGATGTTCTCCAGCACGATCGTGCTTGCGAACTACGTCCAGTCCGACGTGTTCGTGATCGCTGTGATGAGCATTGCCTTCTTCGCCAAGGGCATCGGCAATCTCGGCTGGTGCATCGTCGGCGATGTATCGCCAAAGCAGATCATGGGCGTCAGCGGCGGCATCTTCAATCTGTGCGGCAACCTTGCCAGCATCGTCACGCCACTGGCCATCGGCATCATCGTCAAGGAGATGGGCTCCTTCGACCTGGCGCTCGTCTACATCGGCACGGTCGCGCTGATCGGCGCCCTATCCTACCTCGTCGTCGTCGGGCCACTGAAGCGGCTTGAGATCGGAGAAGACGAGCAAGCCACGGACAGGCCACCGGTCCGGCCGGCATCTCTCCAGACCGCGCAGGCCTGAGCGCCAAAACGTGTCGGCTACCGACAATGATTGAACGCCGGAGAAGAACATGACCGAGACCGTCACCGGGATCCGCCTGCGCTCGGTCTACCTGCCGCTTAAGACCCCAATCAGTGACGCCAAGGTGCTCACCGGGCGCCAGAAGCCGATGACCGAGATCGCGATCCTGTTCTGCGAGATCGAGACAAGCGCGGGACATCGCGGCCTCGGCATCAGCTATTCCAAGCGGGCCGGCGGACCGGGACAGTTCGCCCATGCCTGCGAGATCGCGCCCGCGCTCATCGGTGAGGATCCGAGCGACATCGGCAAGGCTTGGGACAAGCTCGCCTGGGCGGGGGCCTCGGTCGGCCGCAGCGGCCTCGCCGTTCAGGCTATCGGCGCCTTCGACGTGGCGCTATGGGACCTGAAGGGGAAGCGGGCCGGCCTGTCGCTGGCCAAACTGCTCGGTGCGCAACGCGAGGCAGTTCGTTGCTACAACACCTCCGGTGGCTTCCTTCACACGCCGCTGGACGAGCTGCTGGTCAACACCGACCGTTCCCGTGAGAAGGGCATCGGCGGCATCAAGCTCAAAGTCGGCCAGCCGGACTGGGCCCTCGACATCGCGCGCGTTTCGCGGGTGCGCGAGCACCTTGGCGATGCCTTCCCGCTGATGGTCGACGCCAACCAGCAATGGGACCGGCCGACCGCCATGCGGATGGGCCGCATCTTCGAGCGGTTCAACCTGATCTGGATCGAGGAGCCACTGGATTGCTACGACGCCGCCGGGCACGCAGCGCTTGCGGCTGCGCTCGACACGCCGATCGCCACCGGCGAAATGCTCACCAGCGTCTCCGAGCACTGGGACTTCATCCGGCAGAACGGAGCGGACTTCCTGATGCCGGATGCCCCCCGGGTCGGCGGTATCACGCCATTCCTCAAGATCGCCACGCTCGCTGAATTCGCCGGTCTGACCATCGCACCGCACTTCGCGATGGAACTGCACATCCATCTCGCCGCAGCGATGCAACGTGAGCCCTGGGTCGAGCACTTCGAGTGGTTGGAGCCGTTGTTCAACGAGCGTCTAGAGTTGAAGGACGGTCGGATGATTGTGCCGACGCAGCCCGGTCTCGGCATCAGCATGAGCGAGCAGGCGATTGCCTGGACCCGGGAAACCGTGGGGTTCGGCAGCCTGGACTGAACCGCGCGATAGTTCGTTGGCTCGACCCAAAATGACTGATTTCGAGCGGCTTTCGATGGGCGAGGGGTGACCTATTTGGGTCGAAACCAGCCGCCTCCTATGTCCGAGAAACGGTCGGATACCCGACACGTCGTTCAGGTTGCTATCGACCCTTTCGAGACCCTCGGAAGGTCCGGTTTACGGCTTTCGCGTGTCAGGAGTGCAGGTGCAAACGAACATTTACTCATTCACCCGCAGCCCCCTGAGAGGGGACGTGAGCGTGCAGGTCACCCCGTCGGTTGGGTAGCTCAGCGCAACGTCGCCCCCGGAGAGCCCTCTTTCGATTAAGCGCGAGCCGAACCCCTTGCGGGTCGGTGGGATTACGAGCGGTCCACCGCGCTCCCGCCAATCGAACCGGAACGTCCCCTCCGGCCCTTCGCCTTCCACAATCCAATTGATTGCCACACTACCTTCCGGCACGGAGAGCGCACCGTACTTCACAGCGTTGGTCGCGAGTTCGTGGAGCAGCAGCCCGAGAGACAGGGTTGTGGAAGGCCCTATGAACAAGCTCGGGCCGGTGATCTGAAACCGGCACCCGGTGTCGTCGTGCAAGTCGAGGGCCCCTCGCACGACGGCCGCTACGCACGCACTGTCGGCGCGCCCATCCAGCAGGATGTCGTGCGCCTTGCCCAGCGCTATTAAGCGTGAGGCCAGTGCCTCCCTCGCCGTATCGATATCGGGCGCGTTGCGCAGCGTCTGCGCGGCGATAGCTTGGACCAGCGTTAAAGTGTTCTTCAAACGGTGGCTTAGCTCGTGGTTCAGCACATCCTGCTGCGCATCGGCGTCCTTACGGCTACCAATATCGGTAACCACCACTACCACGCCGACCAACTCGCCCCGATCGTCTCGTATCGCCTCCCCAGCGATAGCGACCCAACGTCGCTCCCCATCCGGACGCTGGTAATGCACCTCAATCGTGGAACGTTCGCATACACCGCTGCTGATCTGAGCGAGCGGAAACTCGCTTGCGTCCACTCGGCGGCCGTCCGCATGGTAGGCGACGAAATCGCCGTAGGCATTGCTGGATGTGGCATAGAGGGTATCGTGGCCGAGAATATCAGCCAGTCGCCGGTTACCCATTAGGACGCGGCCAGACGGGGCTTCCGCTAGCATGATGCCGATCGGCACGCTCTCCATCATGGTGAGCAGTTGTGCTTGCCGAGCGCGTGCGGCCCGCTCTGCAAGAACATGCTCTGTCACGTCCAGGAACAGCACAGTGAAGGTGTCCGGACCAAGCCTCTGAGCACGCCCCTCGTACCAGCGGTCCAGCACGTTGGACTGCCGATTAAAAGTGATCGGCTCGCCGGTCTCAACAACCTGCGCGAACTCCTTAATCCACACGTCCTCTACACCCGGAAACACGTCGCGGACATTGCGGCCGATCGCTCGCTCCGCCGGGATGCCGACCAGATCACCCCAGGCACGATTGACTTCGACGTAGCGCCAATCGGTGATCCGACGGTCTCCATCGCGGACCACTTCGCCGATGACGAAGCCCTCGTGAAGCTGGCTGAACAAGTTACGCCAGTGAATTGCCTTAGCCTCTCGCTCAGCCTGCATGACCCGCAATTGCGCATTTTGGCGGCGTTCGCGCAGGATCGTCGTCACCTGTCGCGATAGCCGCCGCAAGCCGTCCGCCTGCTTCGCATTTAGACCAGCGGGCCGCGCTTCGCTGTCGATGACGCAGAGGCTCCCGAGCGCATGCCCATCCGGCCCCTGCAGTGGTGCGCCTGCATAGAAACGAATGAATGGCTCTCCTACGACGAGGGGATTGTCGCGTGTTCGCGGGTCGATTGTCAGGTCAGGGATGACGAGGAGGTCAGGTTCGCTCAAGGCATGGACACAGACCGACGCATCGAGATCAGTCTGGAACGGCACGAAGCCGATGCGGGCCTTGAACC
The DNA here is from genome assembly GCF_022829325.1 of Methylobacterium sp. J-092. Lineage (NCBI taxonomy): Bacteria > Pseudomonadati > Pseudomonadota > Alphaproteobacteria > Hyphomicrobiales > Methylobacteriaceae > Methylobacterium > Methylobacterium sp. J-092. The sequence goes on from NZ_JAKSXU010000039.1 coordinate 26,233, forward strand.
ACTGTCGGTCGCCCGCTACGAGCGAAACCAGCGCGACCGGCGTACTGCACACGAGAGCTGCCAGATGCACGATGTCCTCGAAGCCATCCTCCGGAGGCGTGTCGAGAAGCTTCAGCTCATCGAGCGCCCGGAGACGCTCGGCGTCTTGGACATATTTGGAAATAGAGGAACTACACATGACTAGAAACCGGCTCGCTCGCGCGAGTTTCGAACGCTCGGCCTCTTCATCTAACAGGCAGCTAACAGAATGCGAAACATGATTTGATCGGTTATGGACTGATGTGGCCGTGAGGACGGAAACGGCGGTGGACCTCCCCGGCATGCATAAAGGCGCCGTTTACGACTTGTGCAGCGGGAGGAACGCCTCGCCTATTTTCTCAAAGGCTCGGGTTGTGCATCCTCCGGCATCGTCTTCCGGACGTGGTGATAGACGATCGTCGCGCTGAACGGTTTACTGATGAATGTTGCACCCTCCGGTAGATCGAAAGGACCTGGCTTGGATCGCCCAGAAGCAATGACGATTGCGATCGATGGCCACCGCCGAGCGACCTCCCGCGCCAGCGCGAAGCCGTCCATATCGCCGGGCATGTCGACGTCACTGAACAGCAGCTTGATCTGGTGATGATGCTCTTCGAGGACACTCAGCGCCTGGACGGCGTGCGCGGCCTCCAGCATTTGAAAACCGGCGTCCTCCAGAATACTGACCGCCTCCATAAGGATCAGCGGCTCGTCCTCAACGACGAGGGCAAAAGGCTGTCCATAGTCAGGAGATGTAACCACTTGGATCTAAGTCACGATTTTCGAAATTGGTTGCGGCTGCGCCGAAAAGAGTTGATCTCTGCGACATAGCGTCCGCCAGCCAGTACCCAGCCCAAAATCTGAATGAACCCGATGCCCCGACCGGAGCAATAAATCAAAGAACGTCCGCATCGAACATGGCCTCGGCTAATATAATTTAATTGGAGGCCGAACGCCCGCATGTGAGCGTAGGGGTGGCGTCCGCTCGCCACCCTTCTCAGACTTTGCCGCAAGCAGTAGTGAGTGTCGGCAAAACGGTTGTTTTTCCGATAGGTCGTTGGGGCCAAGTGGGAGGGGTGACTCAGACTGGATCTCGGTCCATCCGCTCCTCGATGATCAGCGACGACAACGTTATTCGCTGACCCTTCTCGCAATCACACGCAGCCAACATTCGGCGGACATCGTGGCTCCTAACGCTGTTGCGAAAGCGTAGGGCGACTGTGTCACCGATGCGGTGGACAGAGCCGTAATGCTCCACCGATAGGAGCCTGGCTGTTGCTCGCTCGGGAACACCGAGATCACATGGTCGCGTTTCATAACGGTTGTCATGCCTGCGTCATGCCACGCGGGTGCGCGCCCATTGTGGCCGGGGCACCTTCGGTAGGATTTCGCACTGACCTACTACCCTACTCGCAACGCCATGTTGTCGAGGAAGGCACGTCTCGCTACAGCGCGCCATGGACAAGCTCGAAGCCCTCCTAGGCCGTCCCAAGGCCCATCAGCGAGCGATCATCCTAGCCGCCGCCGAACACGACACGTTGCCGGCCGCGAGCGTCCTGAGCCGGATTGCGGAGCTTGAGAACGCCATCGCGGCAGCGGAAGCTGTGGCCGACGAGGAACGGACTCGGCGCAGGTAAGTGTGCCCAAAGCGAGCCCTCCCTCATAACCAGAGCAGCACCCCGAGCATCATGACCTGTAAAGTGAGTAGGGCGCTGATCAGTATTTTCGCATCGCGATCATAGATGATCTGAGCCAGTCGCTCAGCCTCGGTCTGCATCAGACCTGGCCCTCGCGCGACCTGTGTAAGAGAGCATAAGATGCCCGGCGGGGTTCCACACCATTGCGATGCGCCGCTTGCTGGAACGGTGCGCGTCCACTTCGTAAGCGGCGATTGTGACAGGCTCGATTTCGCTGTCGGCTTCGTAGTGCAAAGTTTTCCCGCTGGGGGTGCCGGCTGGACCTATCTGCTGCGCCCTGACACTGTAAGCGATTGCGTGCCCTCCAGCATTTGGCGCCCGCGCCAGCCGATCGGGGGAAAATTCCGCCGGCGCGGGCGTTGCCGAAGTTGCCGACCGGCAGCGACGACGACAGAACGTCGCATAGGCCAACGCCTCTCATATTATCAAAAGA
>NZ_JAKSXU010000213.1:0-519 GCF_022829325.1 Methylobacterium sp. J-092
GGCAATACCATCAACCTGCAGGCCGACAGCAACGAGACCATCGGCATCACGGGTCAGGGGCTGACCGTGACCGGAGACGCCGGCAACGACGTGGTCAACCTCAATGCCGACACCGCGGCAATGGTCTCAGCCGCGGTCAGGGCATGACCGTGACCTGAAACCCTTGCCAACACGAGGTCAATCCCAATGCCTACACCGCTTCAACAGTTTCGGAAGGCAACGACGGCGGCATTTGAGGGGACCGCGGTAGTGACACCCTCACAAACCAATCCTCACAGAAGCAGATGGTTGGCAATGCCTATACCGAAAGCGTCAGCGCCAGCAATAACACCATAACATTTAGCAACAACGCCCACGTCAACATCAACGGCACCAGCAATACCATCAACCTGCAGGCCGACAGCAACGAGACCATCGGCATCACGGGCCAAGGGCTGACCGTGACCGGAGACGCCGGCAACGACGTGGTCAACCTCAATGCCGACACCGCGGCCACGGTTTCGGGCGGCGGCTACGTCG
>NZ_JAKSXU010000172.1:2500-5938 GCF_022829325.1 Methylobacterium sp. J-092
CACATGGCTAGATCACTCGGTTTCGGGTCTAAAGCCACGAACTGAACGCCCTGTTCAGACTCGCTTTCGCTGCGCCTACACCTACCGGCTTAAGCTTGCTCGTAACTTTAAGTCGCTGACCCATTATACAAAAGGTACGCGGTCACTCAGGACGAACCTTGAGCTCCCACTGTTTGTAAGCATCCGGTTTCAGGTACTATTTCACTCCCCTCGTCGGGGTGCTTTTCACCTTTCCCTCACGGTACTGGTTCGCTATCGGTCGCTGAGGAGTACTTAGGCTTGGAGGGTGGTCCCCCCATGTTCAGACAGGATTTCACGTGTCCCGCCCTACTCGTATCCCGAATGTCGTCCGTCCCGTACGGGGCTGTCACCCATCATGCCGGCCTTTCCAGACCGTTCCGGTAAACTCCACTCAGGCATTGGCCTGGTCCGCGTTCGCTCGCCACTACTAACGGAGTCTCGTTGATGTCCTTTCCTCCGGGTACTGAGATGTTTCAGTTCCCCGGGTTCGCTTCAAACCCCTATTGTATTCAGGATTTGATACCTTCATGTGACCAATCGTAGTGAAGCCGCAGATCAAAGATCTGCAGCCACAATACGAAAGGTCGAAGGTGGGTTTCCCCATTCGGAAATCCCTGGATCAAAGCTCGTTCGCAGCTCCCCAAGGCTTATCGCAGCGTACCACGTCCTTCATCGCCTCTCAGCGCCAAGGCATCCACCGAATGCTCTTAAGGCACTTGATCGCTCTCGTGATCGATGTCCGCTCTGACCGGCAGCCGCTGCAAAGCGGCTCCGGTCAGGCGACACGGTCACAAAAAGACCAGTTCCCCTGCCGTTTCCGGCAGAAGAACAGTTGCTTGCCGAACATAACCGTCCCGGACCAGCTTTCGCTGCCGCAGACGGCCACATTCCCTCTTCACGATGTCGATTGGTTTTGCGCACTGAGCCGGATTGATGCCCTGGCTCGCGCAAACTGGTTTATCCGGATGTTTTGGAACTTGGGCCCGCCCTCATTCTGAGACGTCGCAGCTCGCGCTGCGCCAGGTCCCAAAAAATGGTGGAGACAGACGGGATCGAACCGACGACCTCATGCTTGCAAAGCACGCGCTCTCCCAGCTGAGCTATGTCCCCGATCACGAGCATCCCAAATTGGTGGGCCTGGGACGACTCGAACGTCCGACCTCACCCTTATCAGGGGTGCGCTCTAACCACCTGAGCTACAGGCCCGTGCCAGCCAAGAACAACCCCGCTTGGAGGATGCCGGCTGACAGTCCGGATAATGAGAAAGAGAAACGAGGACGGCACCGTCCCGCATAGCGGGGCTAAGACTAGCCCCATGTATCCAATGACGCGGCGAGAGGAGCGGACCGGCAAACACGAAGCGTGCCGATCGTTACTAAAGCTGCATCCTTAGAAAGGAGGTGATCCAGCCGCAGGTTCCCCTACGGCTACCTTGTTACGACTTCACCCCAGTCGCTGACCCTACCGTGGTCGCCTGCCTCCTTGCGGTTGGCGCAGCGCCGTCGGGTAAGACCAACTCCCATGGTGTGACGGGCGGTGTGTACAAGGCCCGGGAACGTATTCACCGTGGCATGCTGATCCACGATTACTAGCGATTCCGCCTTCATGCACTCGAGTTGCAGAGTGCAATCCGAACTGAGACGGTTTTTGGGGATTTGCTCCAGATCGCTCCTTCGCGTCCCACTGTCACCGCCATTGTAGCACGTGTGTAGCCCATCCCGTAAGGGCCATGAGGACTTGACGTCATCCACACCTTCCTCGCGGCTTATCACCGGCAGTCTCCCTAGAGTGCCCAACTGAATGATGGCAACTAAGGACGTGGGTTGCGCTCGTTGCGGGACTTAACCCAACATCTCACGACACGAGCTGACGACAGCCATGCAGCACCTGTGTGCACGCCTCCGAAGAGGATCCCAAATCTCTCTGGGTAACATGCCATGTCAAAGGATGGTAAGGTTCTGCGCGTTGCTTCGAATTAAACCACATGCTCCACCGCTTGTGCGGGCCCCCGTCAATTCCTTTGAGTTTTAATCTTGCGACCGTACTCCCCAGGCGGAATGCTTAATGCGTTAGCTGCGCTACTGAGGTGCAAGCACCCCAACAGCTGGCATTCATCGTTTACGGCGTGGACTACCAGGGTATCTAATCCTGTTTGCTCCCCACGCTTTCGCGCCTCAGCGTCAGTGTCGGTCCAGTTGGCCGCCTTCGCCACCGGTGTTCTTGCGAATATCTACGAATTTCACCTCTACACTCGCAGTTCCACCAACCTCTACCGAACTCAAGCCATCCAGTATCGAAGGCAATTCTGTGGTTGAGCCACAGGCTTTCACCCCCGACTTAAATGGCCGCCTACGCGCCCTTTACGCCCAGTGATTCCGAGCAACGCTAGCCCCCTTCGTATTACCGCGGCTGCTGGCACGAAGTTAGCCGGGGCTTATTCTTCCGGTACCGTCATTATCGTCCCGGACAAAAGAGCTTTACAACCCTAAGGCCTTCATCACTCACGCGGCATGGCTGGATCAGGCTTGCGCCCATTGTCCAATATTCCCCACTGCTGCCTCCCGTAGGAGTCTGGGCCGTGTCTCAGTCCCAGTGTGGCTGATCATCCTCTCAGACCAGCTACTGATCGTCGCCTTGGTAGGCCGTTACCCCACCAACTAGCTAATCAGACGCGGGCCGATCCTTCGACAGTAAACCTTTCCCCCAAAGGGCGTATCCGGTATTAGCTCCAGTTTCCCGAAGTTATCCCAGATCGAAGGGTACGTTCCCACGTGTTACTCACCCGTCTGCCACTCACCCCGAAGGATGCGTTCGACTTGCATGTGTTAAGCCTGCCGCCAGCGTTCGCTCTGAGCCAGGATCAAACTCTCATGTTGAAGAGATCGATCCAGGCTGATCACAATTGACAGAGACTCACATCAACGATCCAGCCGTTTCCAGCCAAATCGATGTGAGCTCAAGACAAACGTGTCAGCCAAAGTCTTCTCACAGTCCAACCCCGAAAGGCCGAACCCGCAAGGACAATGCCGTCCACGCTTCTCTTTCTCAGATTCACTTGTCAAAGAGCGCCAGACCCGAAAGCCCGGAAAAATCGTGCGAACAAAAATCCCAGAGCATAATGCCCCGAAACCACCTTGCCCGTCTTGGAAACCCGTGATACCGAACCAACCTCTCGGTGGTCCGCCTCAGCGGTGGGAGGCGTCTAAGCCCCCGTCGATACCCTGTCAACCCCGCGTCAAACCCGAAAGCAAGACACAAAACCGACAAGACCGCCGACACAAACACCAGGCCACCCGGCTCTCGCCAGCTGCCCCATCGCTCGTCATGTCGGTGGACCAAGTCCAGAACCGCGTCGCCGCCGCCCCGTCTCGATGAACAGGGGTATACGGACCACCCAGCAGCCCGTCAACAGCCAAA
>NZ_JAKSXU010000016.1:0-5167 GCF_022829325.1 Methylobacterium sp. J-092
TCCGCTCTCCTTTTTTCGCCGGGACAGACGCGCTGTCCAGGCTGGCCCGGCTCCAGTCGCCATGGCCGGCTTCGTAAAGTCGCCCCAGCAGCACCTGATGCAGGCGGGTCCAGACGCCCGCCGCCTGCCAGTCCCGCAGGCGGCGACAGCACGACAAACCCGCCCCCCACCCCCCCCCAGCCGCCACCACCTCCCCGACCCACCCCGCGCGCCGCCCCAACAGCATGCCTGTCAGGGCCGCCCGGTTCTTGATAGGCCGTCGACCGCCTTTCGGACGGGGTCGGGGAGGCGGAAGCAGCGGGGCGATCTCGTCCCAGAGATCGTCGGGAAGAAGTGCACGGGCCATGAAACACCAACGCACATCAACGCTCAGGGTGCCGTTCTGTTAGGCGCTCTAAGCGGGAGCGCGACTACACTCCGCTTCCGCGGCCACCTGCAAAATGCCCTTGAGCGAACGGTAAGGCACTGTTAGCTTTCTGAAAGCTGTCTGATTTCTATTAGCTTTCTACCTGGTTTTCGATAGGCTTCGGAGGAGTTATCCCCTTCTGTTCGCGGCCTCATAGGCGTCAAGAGCTCTTTCTAGTAGCTCGCCAAGTACCAGGCGCTGCGCGTCGGCGAGGCGGGTGAAGCGTTGGGCGGTCTCTTCCGTCACCTTGAGGCTAAGCTGTTTGTTGCGGCCGGTGCGGTAGCGGCGTTGTTCAACCTTGGCTGGTGCCGGCTTCGCCTTTTCGCGTGGGGCGGACTCGCGGCTGGGAAAACCCTCTGCTTCTGAAACGGCTCGAATTGTCTCGACTGGCGGCTTTGGCTGCTGGGCTACTCGCGGCGTGGGCTTGAAATCGTCCAGGCCGCCTAGGTCGAGCTTTCCAAGCGGATCAGTACGTTCAGGCTTAGGCTGGCCGGGCATCACGCAACCTCCTTAGCCTGCCCGCGGCTATCGCGTAGGCGCTGTACAACCTCTGCAGCGAACTCGGCCGCGTTGTTAATTGCCACGGCCGTGTTAGCAACCCCCTTCCCTGCTAGGCCCTGTAGCGTGCCACCATAGGAGAACATGGCTCGGTAGGCCTCACGATCGCACAGGCGGGTTTTTAGGACAGGAATTGCGCGCTCGTCGAAGCTTTGCAAGATATGCTTGAGGGTGTGGGGCATGATTGCAGGATTCGTCCGTGTGATTAGCACTGCGTAGGGAATAGCCCTCCCCCCGCGCTTCTCCGTGCGACTGATGAGTCCAATTTGACGAGCAGCCTGCGAGGCATCGAACTGCGAGCCCTGCACGGGGATTACCACTAGATCGGACATCGAGATTGCATGGCTAACCATGAGGCTAGCTACGCCTTCTAGATCCACAATCACGAAAGCGGTGATGGTTGCCGCCTCCTCGATCTTGTCCATGATCGTCTCTTCCGTAGCCCCCCCTACGACGCGAAGGGTCGCAGGCAGGCCCGGCAGCTGCGCCCACTCTTGAACGAATCGATTGGGGTCGGCGTCGATGACGGTGACGGTCGCCCCCTGCTCCGCCAGCATACTGGCAAGGATGCAGGCAGCTGTGGTTTTGCCGGCGCCGCCCTTGGGCGATGAGAACGTGATGACAGGCATAGACACCTCGTTGAAAGCTGTTTGGCTCCGGAAAGCTGCCCGACAGCCTTAAGGCACCGGGAAGCTGTTTGAAAGCCGTTGGAAGTCGGGAAGCTGCCAACCTAACGGTAAGCACTGAGTTAAAATCATCACGCCCTTTCTGGAACCAAAAAGCTGTCGGATAGCTGTTAGGTTTCGGAAAGCTGTCAGGATACGATTATAATACTAACCGCCCCTATGCACCTGTTGATGGGTGTGGGTGTGGATTACCGACAGCTGCCTGGAAGCTGATTGGATTCCATATGGTGATAAATCATGGTCGTACGGCCATGTAGGTTGATTGGCGTTTATCCGTGTCGCGATCACCGGCGACGCATACCGCGTACGGCCGGGCAGGGCACATCGGAGCCCTGCTCTCGTCCTCAATCCCAGTTATCCTCCCGCCCCTCGCGAACCTGCCCCGTCCGCTCCGGCCGGTCGGGATCGTCCCAGCCCGTGAGATCGCCCGATACAGAACCGACGCCGTTGCACGCGGCGAGCATGTGCAAAACTGGCTGATGCCTAGCACCGGCGATCACCTGAGCTGCGCTCGACGCTAGTAGGACCATGGAGGAGCGCGAGGACGCGAGGAGCTACCGCTATCTCAGCCTAGCGATCCCGTTCGAGCCCTGACGTTGACTTAGCCGTGCGGGCCGGCCGACATGCCATGCCCGGTGATGGCGCGCCATGTAGCGAGTCGTAAGCCGGCATCAGGAGACACCGCCGCCGCAAGTCGAACCCTGAAAAGCCAACGGCCCCACCCCGGCAAGGGTGAGGCCGTCGAAATCGAAGTGGCTGTGAGGCCGGCTTTGCTGCCCCTCACAAGCCATGAAGCGCCCTCGGGCGTCAAGTCGGAACCCCGGTTCCGACAACGATGAGGCTTTGCCCTGTGGACCGGAGCGCCTTTCAGCGGCTCCGAACGACCTGTCGCGGCCCTACCAAGGGCCGAGAATTATGTTTGCCATCGAGTTGAGGCGCGCGATCGAGGCCGCGCCGCGAATCACTTTACCCGCCGTGGCGGCGCTGATGTGGAAGGCCTACGGGGCTGGTCAGGTGTCCGAAGCCGAGGCTGAAGCGTTGTCCGGGCTGATCGAGGCGCGGACGCTCGTCCCATCGCCGCCTACCAGGGGGCGCGTTCGCGCAGGGTCCCGCCCGCTCACAAACACCTCAATGAGCCGCCGGCGCCGCTGGGCGGCCTCTGGGCGACTTCCTCCCGGGCTTGCGTCGCGGTTCACCCTGGCCGAACAGGCGGTGCTGAGCCTCGTCGCGGCCGAGGCCGTGCGGCGGAAGGATTGTCGCCTCGCCGTCGGCCACCTCGCGGCAATCGTCGGTGTGGCTGAGACGACGGTGCGCAACGCGATCCGCGAGGCGCGCAAGCTTGGGCTGGTCACAGTCGAGGAACGGCGCGTGACCGGCTTCCGCAACGACACGAATGTGGTCCGCATCGTTTCAGGAGAGTGGACGGCCTGGCTGCGTCTGGCTCGGAAGAGTGTCACCTCTTCCATCCCAAGAGAGACTTGCCCCTCCGTGACAGAGGGGGGAGGGTGCAAATCCGCGAAGCGCACGTCTACTTGTAGTTCTTACCCTGTGAATTCCGACCCTCGGAACCAGAAAAAAGGGCTGCCGACAGGCGGCGGGCGATCCCGTCAACGGTGCCCTTCCACGAATCCGCGCTGTGGGTAGAGCCGGCCGAGCCATGGAGTAGCCGCACGCAGGCGTTCGATAGAACGGATAGGTCTTCGACCTGGCGGGATGCTATGCCGCCGGCCTCTTGACGTCTGCGCGCTAGCGGTGGTCGCGAGCGCCAACATGCAGCCCGGTACAGGGAGCATGCGACGACAGGCCGATGTGGGCCAGTTCCCTGCATCGCGCCCGTGACAGCTCGGGCCGGGTGGTCGCGTGAAGGTCGATGCCGCGGGGAACAGGAACCGCAGGCGTCGGCTTATGGCCCGTTCGAACCCTTGGAAAGGTGGTGGCCCTGCCGCGGGGCATCGGCAGGGCTACCGCAGCGGATAGGGAACATCTGCTGGCTGCGGGTGCAGCGGCGTCCATCGTAGATCAGGTGGATTACCGAGCGATGAGCGACGACACGGCACCCGTAACGCTGCCGCTGCTTCACCTTGCTCCAAACGCGCGACGCCGAATGACCCGTCCCACGAGCTCTACGGGCAAGCCTGAACGACGAGAATCATCTGGCCTGGGGCGGGATCGGTTTTGTTCCCGGGACGACGTTCACCGCTCGATCCCCCGATCGAGCCCGCGCCCGCAAGCGCGTTCCGGATCGGGACGGCCAAGATGCTGGGCGAGCCGTGCCACCAGGCGACGGACCACTGGGGCCGGCACTCGGCTCAGCCGGCGCCCATAGCCGTCGATCAGGCGCCAGGCCGGCACGATCCCATGTTCGAGCCCGAGCCACGTTGCCGCCTCGCGTAAAGCCCGTGCCGCGCGGACCGCCCGGCCGACGTCGATCCCCGCGACGACACGCTCAGGCAGCCCGACCACCCCGTCACGGACGAACGCAACCCGATCGACGGCGTAGTCGACCACGTTGGCCTTCTCGCGGTAGCTCCGCGCCTCGCGGAACAGCCGCTCCAGCACCATCGTGTCGGTCGCCGGCATCCGCGGATCCGCCTGACGTTGCCGGCACAAGGCGTCGAGCCGGTCGCGCTCGACCACCACCCAGGCCCCGTGCCGATGCCGGGTCAGGCCGACATACACTTCTCGCGCGTCGGTACCGGCCCCGACATACATCACCGCCGCGGAACAGGTCCGTCCCTGCGCTGCGTAGGTTGTTCCGGCGTAGGCGTGGACAACCCTTGGATGTTTCGGCTGACGACCGAACCGGGGAACCCGCCGAAGCGCATTCCAGGCCGTCTCGATCACCCTGCCGTCCTCCAGCACCAAGTTCAGACGCGCGTCGCCGTCCGGGCCGGCGACGAGCCCCTCGACTCGGGCGCGGGTACCGTTGCGCAGGCCGAGATGCGGCAGGCTTTCGCCGAACCGCAGGGTATCGCCGACGGCCAGCGCGAGCGGCACCACGCGGTCCTCGCGGTCGCGGGCGGGTGGGGTGATCAGGTCGGGTCCGAGCTGCGCTTCCGCTCGCAGGACCGCCCGCGCCCGGGCGTTCAGAGCCGCCGCATCGACGTTGCGCCGGGTGACGATAAGCACGTCGCCGCCGTGGATCGCACGCTGTTCGGTCCAGGTTGCGATCACCCGTTCCCGTGCCGCCTCGGCCCCTGCAACGAGTTCGACCTGGCGCTCGGCCACGTAGGCGCGCAGGCCCGCCTCGGCGTCGCCGCGCGCCATCAGTACCGAGGCCGCGCGCTGCCAGTCCACTACCTGACGCCGCACCTCGCCGAGCACCGCCGAACGTCCAATCACCTCGGCCACCACCCGCAACCCTCTGGCCCCCGCCACCGCGGCGGGTCGCCCGCGAGCGGGCTCGCGGCGTATTCGAGGCGCAGCCCGCGGCCGTCCGCGTGGCGCGGCTCCAGCGTCCGCGACCACCATTGCCCCTTGGCGAAGGCGCCCTGCGTGAACACCACCAGCGCGGGCC
>NZ_JAKSXU010000036.1:0-30309 GCF_022829325.1 Methylobacterium sp. J-092
CCCGCTACAGCTTCGTCGATGGCATCGAGCGCAACCGGATGCCCGACTTCGTCGGCGCCCTGCGCTACGATGCGGCCTGGGGCTCCGCCCAGCTCACCGCCGCGGTGCACGAGCTGAACGTCGGCAACGTCGCCAACGGCGCCGGTACCGGTACGGGTACCAACGTCAGCATCCCCCACACCAGCAACGAGTACGGTTACGCGGTCCAGGGCGGCGTGAAGGTCAATCTGCCGTTCATCTCCCCCGGCGACACCCTCTACCTGCAGGGCGCCTACGGCGTCGGCGCGCAGATGTACACCGGCTACTCCTCGTACACCGGCTCGTACACCCAGAGTACGACCACGATCCAGGGTCAGAAGTTCGCGCAGTACTTCTCCGACGCGACGATCAACCCCTACACCGGCCAGATGTCGAAGTCCGACAGCTTCACCGTGGTCGGCTCGTACCTGCACTACTGGGCGCCGGAGTGGCGTTCGGCCGTCTTCGGCTCCTACGGCGAGCAGAGCTTCTCGGCCGGCGCCCGCGCCGGTCAGGGCAATGCCTTCACGCTCACCGGTGGTACCGGCTTCGGTGCGAACTCGGTCGGCACGCCCGGCACCCGGTTCTACCAGCTCAGCCAGGCGCTTCGCGACACCTACCAGTTCGTCGCCGGCGCGAGCCTGATCTGGTCGCCGGTGAAGGACCTCGATATCGGTGTGGAAGGCCTCTACACCCAGATCGGCGTCAAGAACGGCCGCGTGATCGACACCGACAAGGATCCGACCGCCTACTCGCGCATCGCCGCGATCAACAACGGCGGCTTCGTCCGCACCACGACCAGCGACGACGTCTTCCAGGCCAAGGTCCGCGTCCAGCGCGACTTCTGAGGCGACGCGCCGGATCGGGCTTCTTGCTCCGCGCGGGTTTCGACGAGTCCCGCGCGGACGGGCATCTGCAGACCCGAGATCCATCCTTCGAGGCCCGGCGGCGACGCCGGGCCTTTTTTCTTGGCCGGCCACTCGCGCGTCATGGCTGGAGACGGCCGGCGCGGTCTCTCGGCCGGCCCGTCCGCGGGCCATTGACGTTCCTGGAGGCTTCGGGATGAGATGACGGTGCCGGCGCAGCCCGAATCCGTCGAAGTCCCGGCGGATCCAGGCTCCTGCGGGCGGGCGCCCGGGCTTCGACGAGCTCCGGGCCAGGTCGGTCGCGACGACGTGACCGACCCGGACACGACCACCCCGTCGGCAAGAACGGGCCGGCCCGCCAAGAGGCCGGATCTTCGGAAGGACGCCCCGTGACGAGCCCCCTCTCTCCGCCCCTCGCGGATCGGCCCGTTCCGGGCTCGGACCCGACGCGCCGGTTCTGGCCCTTCGGCTGGTGGCGCCTGGTGGACACCCGGATCGGCATCATCCCGCTGCCGATCTACGCGATCGTCGCGGTGCTCCTGGCGATCCTGACCTCCGAGGGCGAGATCCGACCCGACGGGCCGACGATGATCGCCGTGCTGGTGCTCGGCGGCTTCACCTGCGCCGAGATCGGCAAGCGCCTTCCGATCCTGCGCAACATCGGCGCGGGGGCGATCTTCGCGACCTTCGTGCCCTCGGCCCTAGTCTACTACAAGTTGATCCCGCCCCAGGTCGAGAAGGCGATCGTCGACTTCACCAAGTTCACCAACTTCCTCTACATCTACATCGCGGCGATCATCGTCGGCTCCATCCTGGGGATGGACCGGGACGTGCTGATCAAGGGCTTCCTCAAGATCTTCGTGCCGCTTGCGGTGGGCTCGCTGGTGGCCGGCGCGGTCGGCACGCTCGTCGGGACGATGCTGGGCCTCGGCGCCCGCCACACCTTCTTCTACATCGTGGTGCCGATCATGGCCGGCGGCGTCGGCGAGGGCGCGATCCCGCTCTCGATCGGCTACGCCCAGATCCTCGGCCAGCCGCAGGGCGACGTGTTCGCCCAGGTGCTGCCCCCGGTGATGCTCGGCAGCCTCACGGCGATCATCCTCGCCGGCACCCTGAACTTCGTCGGAAAGCGCTATCCCCACCTGACCGGAGAGGGAAAGCTCCAGCCCGACCACGATGCGACGCCCCCCGGCGACGCCGCCGCGAAGGCCGAGGCGAATTCCGGGCAGGTCGACGTCTCGACCATCGCCGCCGCCGGGCTCACCGCGATCACGCTGTACCTCTGCGGCGTGATGGCCCACCACCTCACCGGGCTGCCCGCCCCCGTGGCGATGCTGTTCCTCGCGGTGCTTGCCAAGCTCTCGAGCGCGGTCTCGCCCCACCTCCAGGCCGGCGGCTTCGTGGTCTACAAGTTCGTGCAGACCGGCATGACCTATCCGCTGCTCTTCGCCATCGGCGTCGCGCTGACGCCCTGGGACAAGCTGATGGCGGCGTTCACGATCACCAACCTGATCACCATCGTCGCCACCGTCACCACGCTGATGGGCACCGGATTCGTCGTCGGGCACCTGCTCGGGATGTACCCGATCGAGACCGCGATCGTGAACGCCTGCCATTCGGGGCAGGGCGGCACCGGCGACGTGGCGATCCTCACGGCCGCCAACCGCATGGCGCTGATGCCGTTCGCCCAGATCGCCACCCGGATCGGCGGCGCGCTCACCGTGACCGGCACCCTGGTCGCGCTGAGATGGCTGACCGGGATGCCGGCCTGACCCGGCCCGGCACCGCGGGACACCGCACGCCCGGGGCATTTCCCGCAGTCGTTACAACCCTGGGTTAAGTCAGCCTTCACCCTCTGCCGACACTCTGCTTCGGGACCGCCAAGGGCGGCCCGAATCGGAACGCTCCACGATGCTCGCGACAGCCCGAGATCCCTTCCCGCCCAGCCGCTCCGGCGCGATCCGCCCGCGCGGCGGCGAGGCCGTCCGGTCGTCCGGCCTCGTCGGCCGCGACGCGCTGGTCTGGCGGATCCGGGTCCTGGTCGCCGAAGCGCGGGGGCCGATCTGCCTGTCGGGGCCGGCCGGCAGCGGCAGCACGGCGATCGCGGCCGCCGTGGCCGACAAGCTGGCGCGCCAGACGCGGGTGCTCGGCCTGCGCTGCCTGCCCGAGACCACCTTCGCGCGCCTGACGGAGATCCTCGCCGAAGGCCTTGATGGCGGAGATGTTTCCGGAACCGTATCCATCGTCCTGACCGATGTCGGCGCGGTCTCGGAGCCGGGCTTCCTGCGCGCCCTCGCGCATCTCGCGGCCGAGCTGCCGCAATTCGGCTGGCTGATCGCGGGCGCGCCGCAGGCCATGCCCGGGGCACGATCGGTCGCGGTCCCGCTGCTTGCCGAATCGGAGACCGCCGCCGCGGTGGACGCGGCGGTCGAGCGGCACGCGGCCGTGATCTCGAAGATCGGCCGAAGCACGGCGGCGACGCTCTGCCGTGGCCTGCCGGGCCTCGCCGACCGCCTCGTGGCCGAGGCCTGGACGGCCGTCGGCACCGCGGGCGACGACGGCATCGGCCTGCCGCACCTGCGCACGGCCGCCCGCGCCCTCGTCGGGCCGGAGGTCGCGGCGGACGCGCCGGCCCTGCTGCGTGCCGCCGCCCGCACGCCGATCGATCCGGACGGCACGTTCCCGCGCGCGGCCCTGGCGATCGCCCCGGAGCGCGCCGGCGCGGCGACGGACCGCGGCGTCGCACCGGAGCGCGACCCCGCCCTGGTCGCGGCCGGCCGCGTGCGCCTGCGCTTTTCCGACGATGCGGCCGCCGCACGCCTGCTGCTGTCGGAGTTCGGCTGGACGTTCCACCGCGGGTGACCGGGGTTCCGGCCGACGGCGCCGGAGCCCGCACGGAGCCGATCCCTTCCGAAATCGCGGATCCGGGTTTCGCGCCTGCGACGCCCGGATCCGATCGAGGCGTTCAGTGCGACTTGACCAGGGCGCGCAACGCCTCCGCTGCCGCATCGCGGGCCGGGAAGGCACGCCGCATCGCGTCGACGAAGGCGGCGGCCGGGCTGTCCCAGTCGTGGCGGGCGACGTGCGCGCGGGCGCGGGCCGGGTCGAAGGGCAGCCGGCCCTCGACCGCCGCCTGCATCAGCGCGGCGAGACGCTCGACCCGGTCGGGCGCGTCGAGGTCGAAGTAGCTCGCCGCGTCGCCGCCCGATTCGGGGATGGCGGTGACGTTGGAGGCGATCACCGGCGTGCCGAGCGCGAGGCTCTCCAGCACCGGGATGCCCCAGCCCTCGCCGGCGCTCGGGAACACCAGGGCGGAGGCGTTGGCGTAGAGGTCGCCGAGGCCGCGGTCGTCGATCCCGGCCACGTGCACGACGTCGGCCATCGACGAGAGCCGCGCCAGCGTCTCCGGGCGCTCGCCGTCGGGCTTGCCGACCACCACGAGGCGCGCCGCCCCCGTGGGAAGCCGCGCGAAGGCGTCGAGCGTCAGCGCGAGGTTCTTCCGCGGCTCCAGGCGCCCGACCATCATCAGGTAGGGCCGCCCGTCGCGGATCGGCGAGCGGGTGATCGCGCCGGTGCGGGGCGGGCTCGTGCCGCACCGGACCTCGGCGATCCGGGCCGGGTCGATCCGGTAGGTCCGCGCGATCGAATCGCGGCTGTAGCGCGAGATCGTCACGACGAGGCGGGCGCGCTTGGCGCCGAGCCGCGTCAGCAGGCGGGTGCGCCAGCGCATCCCGAAGGAGAAGAACGACGGATGGGTCTCGAACAGGATGTCGTGCACCACGACGACCTGCCGCCCGCCCGGCACCAGGGGCGGGGCGATGTAGGTGGTCACCAGCGCGTCGATCCGGTCGCGGTGGACGAGCCAGGGCCAGACCGCCAGGAGCCGCACGGCCCGCGGCACCCGCGGCAGCCGGGCGTGCTCGACGTTGGGGCCGGAGATCATCGTCGCGGCGCGCCCCGGGTCGTCGGAGTAGATCACGTAGGTCGCGTCCGAGTGGCGCGCCACGGCGCGGCCGACCACGTTGACGAGCCAGGTGCGGCTGCCCTGCATCTTGCCGACGAGGACGTGGGCGTCGATTCCGATCCGGAGTGTCATGTCAGGGGCTCCGATAGGCGCCGAAGGACGGGGCCTCGTTGGGGGCGTAGGGGCGGCCGGGCAGGTCCCGCGTCGCGCCGAGCGGGATGCCGGGGCGCGCGAGCGCACGGGTCAGCGCGAAGCCGTTCGCGAAGGGTTTTGCGATGTCGGCGAAGGCCGGCGCCTCGGTGAGGTCCGGCGCGCGCGATCCCAGCGGCAGCGACGCGCCGTCGTCGGTGCGGGTGGCGCCGTAGGCGTAGAGCCGGCCGCCGGCGGCGTGCCGCAGCAGGTTCGGGCCGATGGCGTTGCCGCGGCCCGTGCTCGTGGCCTCGACGGCGATGGCGGCGACGTTCGCCCGGGTCGCCACCACGATGTTGTTCAGGACGCGGTTGTCGACGGTGCGGCCGACCTGCTTGGTGTAGTCGCTGGCCAGCACGATCTCGCCCTTGTAGGCGTGCCGGCCGCCGGAATCGGCCATGTTGCCGACGACGGTGTTGTTGGACACGAGGTTCCGGCCGGCGTCGAACAGGTTGATGCCAGCGCCGTCGTTGCCGGTCGCGACGTTGAAGGCGACGAGGTTGTCGTCGCACCACTGGTCGACCTGGATGCCGTTGCCGTCCTGGCCCGTGGTCTCGCGCTGCCCGGTGACGACGTTGTAGCGGATGGTGTTGCGGTCGCCCGCGTCCTGACCCGCATCCTTGGCGTAGACGTGGATGCCCGAGGTGCCCGACATGCCGATGCCGTTGTCGTGGACGCGGTTGCCCTCGACGACGTAGCCGGAGCCGTTGATCTCCATCCCGTGGATGCCGCTGCCGGAAATCGTGTTGCCCGCGATGATCGTCGGGTCGTCGGCGGGCGCGTTGATCACGTCGACCGCGATGCCGTGGGTCTTGTTGCCGGTGAGCCGGTTGCCGAGGATGCGATGCCCGGCCCCGGAGCCGTCGCCGATCCAGATGCCGAGGCCCGAGGCGTCGACGGCCGAATCCCGCACCGTGACGTGGTGGCTCCCCCGGCGCAGGATGAACCCGGAATTCACGGCCCCCCGCACGGTCAGCCCGGACACCGCGACGTGGGCGGCGTTCTCGAACACCACCGAGTTCGACAGCACCGGCTCGGTGCCGGGCACCGCGGCGAGCGTCACCGGCGCCTCGGCGGTGCCGCGGGCCGCGACGACCACGACGCCGTCGAAGCGGCCGCCCTTGACCAGCACCGCGCTGCCCGCCGCGAGGCTCGCGAACGGCACCGCGGACAGCGCCGCGACCGTCCGGTAACCGGGCATGGTCGAGCCCGACGGATCGACGAGGATGCGCTGCAGGCTCGGCGGCTCCGCCGGCTGGCAGGCGGTGGCCGCCACCAGCATCGGCAGGAGCGCGACCAGCACCGCCGCCCGGATGCGGTTCGTCATGCGGCCTCCGCGAAGGCGCGGGCGATGGCGAGGCGCTTGCGGCGCTGGAACAGCCGGCGCCACACCGTGCGGCCTGCGGCCGGGCTGAGGCGGGTGAGCGAGCGCGCGGCGGCCCGCCAGCCGGGCAGGGCGACCTCCGGCATCACGAGGTCGGCCAGCGCATGGCGGCGGGCGCGGCCGAAGGGCTCTGGGCCGACGAGCCCGAGGCGGGCGAGGTCGGGGGCGAGGTCGGGGCGCTTGCGGTACCATAGCACCAGGGCCGCGCCCTCCCGCTCGGCGATGCGCAGGTAGGCCGCCTCGTCGAGGAAGTGGTGGTGGTAGGCCAGCGCCTTCGGCTCGTAGAACAGGCGCATCCCGCGCCGCGCCAGCCGCTCGCCGAGCTCGATGTCCTCGTGCCAGGTCAACTGCTGGTCGAAGCCGCCGGCCTCGCGCAGGAAGCCGGCGTCGACGCTGACGTTGCAGGTCAGGAACGCGTCCCAGCCGAGCTCGACCCTGCCGGCGAGCGCATCGTAGGAGGCGTCGTGATGGAGCGCCGCGAACGGCGAGAACGGCAGCGCCGGGTCGATCGTCATCCGCCCGAGGATCGCCGTCTCGCGCCCGCCGCGCCGGGCATGGGCCGCCAGGTGCGCCGCGACGAGGTTCGGGCCGGGGATGGTGTCGTCGTTGACGATGAGCAGGCGCGTGCCGCGGGCGGCCTCGATCGCCCGGTTGCGGGCGGCGTTCGCCCCCGCATTCTCCTGGCGCAGGTGCACCACCGGCCGCCGCGCGGTCGCGACCGCCCGGCTGATCACCGCGCCGGTGCCGTCGACCGAGCCGTCGTCGCAGACCACGATCTCGAAGGCGGCCTCGGTCTCCTGGCGATCGAAGGCGGCCAGCGTCAGCCGCAGGGTCTCGGCGCGGCCATAGGTCGGGATGATCACCGACAGGATCGGGGTCTCGGAGGGCGGGGGCGTATCCGGCGTCATGACGAGGCTTCCGGGCTTGAGAGGCTGGGGAGAGAATTGCGCGGGCGCAGCCACAGGGCGCCGGCGAGGGCGAGGATCGCGCCGGCCGGCAGGGCGACGGGAGCGAGCGCGGCCGGGCTCGCGAAGACGCAGGCCGCCATGGCGAGGGGCGGAGCGAGGATCGCCGGCAGGTCGCGGGGCACGAGCGGCGCCCCGACGGACCGGTGGAACACGGATACAACCACTGCGAGCATCGCGACCTCGGCGGCCAGGGCCGCGAGCGCGGCACCCGTGGCGCCTGCCCGCGGCACGAGCACGAGGCAGAGAATCGCGTTCACCGCGCAGCCGGTGGCGCTGAACCAGACCGCGAAGCCGGTGCGGCCGAGGGCGATCAGGGCGGAGAACAGGATCGTCGCCGCGATCATCGCGGCGGCCATCAGCGCGGCGATGCGCAGGACCGGCACGCTGGCGGCGTAGTCCGGCCCGAACAGCAGGCGGACCAGCGGGTCGGCGAGCACCCAGGCCGCGACCACGCCGGGACCGGCGGCGGCGAGCACGAGACGCAGCGCGAGACGGGCCTGCGCCAGCAGGGTGCCGGTGCCGACGGCGCGCCCGAACACCGGCACCAGGGGCGCGGCGAGCGTGATCGCGACGGCGACGCCGAGCTCGAAGAAGCGGTAGCCGGCGGTGAACAGCCCGACCTCGGCCGCGCCGGCGAAGGCGGCGAGCGCGAGCAGGCCGATGCGGGCATTGAGCGTGCCCAGCGCGTTGGAGATGCCGACGCCGGCGGCCTGCCGGATCGTGGCGAGGCCGATCCGCGGCGAGGCGGCCCGCAGCGGCACGAGGCGCCCGGCGAGGACGAGGCCGAGGACGCCGTAGGCCGCCCCGGCCGCCACCGCGACGAGGGGCAGCACCGCCTCCGGCGCGTCGAGGGCGAGCGCCAGGGCGGTCCCGACGACCAGCACGGCGGCGTTGGCGAGCGAGGGATAGGCCGACCAGCCGGGCCGGCCGCAGACCTGGAACAGCGCGTCGAGGAAGCGGGCGGCGACGAGCGGCAGGGCGAGCGCCGCCAGCGCCAGGGCGGGCCGCGTCGGTGGCGGGAGCAGCGGCAAGGCGCCGAGCAGCGCGAGGCCCGTCCCCGCGCCGAGGATCAGGCGCGCGGAGAGCACGCCCGCGAGCGCGTCAGCCCGCGCCTCCGGCGCGCAGGCGCCGATGCGCGCGGCGAAGGTCAGCGTCGTGCCGAAATCGGCGGCGATCAGGGCGATCGCCAGGGCGGCGAGCGCGATGCCGTAATGGCCGAGCACCTCAGGCCCCGCCCCCTTCGCGACCATCACGAAGGCCGCGAAACCCGCGAGCAGGTAGATGCCGCGGCCGGCCGCCTGACCGACCAGGTTGATGCCGTAGCGCATCCCCCTTCGGTCCCGGCCCGTATCGGTTCGATTCACCACCATACGCATCTTTCGGTGATTTTCGCCGGAAAAATGCTACCTATGATTGTAGGATAGCACGACCCAGACGACGCATACCTCGAAAATCGCCTTATGGTTGCGCTTATAAGTATTATACAACCGTAAAGAGAGTGACATGCCTAAGCCAGCCGACATGCTCGCGGCCCGGGATCTCGCGGGGACCGAGACCGCCGCAGGCACAGCGATCTCCTGGGCGGAGACCCGCGCGGCGCTGCGCGCCGACCGGGCGCACTGGGCGCGCCGCATCCCCGGCCCGGTGCGCCTGCGCCGCGGCTACCAGGCGATCTGGCTCTACCGGATGTCGCGCTACGCCCACGAGAACGGCTGGCGGATGGCGGCCTGGCTGCTCTGGATCGTCAACGGCTGGCTGACGGGCTCGGACATCCCGCCCTCGACCCGGATCGCCGGCGGGATGTTCCTGCCCCATCCCTACGGCACGATCATCGCGGGCGCCGTCGGCCGCGACGCCGCCTTCGGCTTCCAGGCCTCGATCGGCGGCCTCTACAAGACCCCGGACCGCGACGTCGGCGGCGGCCCGGGGCTGCCGCGCCTCGGCGACGACGTGGTCCTCGAGCCGGCCTCGATCGTGCTGGGCGCGGTGCTGATCGGCGACCGGTCCCGGGTCGGGCCGCGCTGCCTCGTGCTCAAGGATCTCGACGCCGACACCGACCTGGCACCGACCGACTGGCGCGCGCTGCCGGGACGGAGCGCCGTGTCGTGAGCGACGACCGGACGCCCTCCGAGCCGGTCCTCGACCACGCCCGCCCGGCGGTCCTGCGCCGGTTGCTCGCCGCCGACCTCGAGCGGATCGTGCGCCAGATCAGCGGCGGCAGGCCGATGTCGCGCTCCCGCGCGGCGATGATGGTGCTGCTGCCGGCGATGCAGTGCGCCGTGTTCCACCGCGTCGCCCACCTGATGCACCTGCGCGGGTGGCGGCGGACGGCCGCCGCCGTCGCCGGGCTGTCGGTGCGCCTCACCGGCGCGTCCTTCCATCCCGGATCGCGGATCGGCCCCGGGCTGTTCGTGCCGCACCCGGCACGGATCGCCTTCTGCGGCACGGCGGGACGCGATCTTGTGATCCTGCCGGCGGTGGTGGTCGCGCCGGACCGGCCGGTGCTGGCCGCCGCGCCGTTCCCGCCGGACGCGCCGCACCTCGGCGACGGGGTCGTGGTCGGCGCGCACGCCCTGGTCATGGGCGCGGTGACGATCGGCGATGCGGCGATGGTCGGCGTCGGCGTCGCCACCCTGCGGGACATCCCGGCCGGGACCGTCTCGATGCAGCGCCTGCGCCAGACCAGCGTCTCGACGCTCGGCCGGGATCCCGGGATCGTGCAGGATTCCGCGATCGCCCAGGACAGGAGCGCCGCATGAGCCGCGCCCACGTTCGCGATCACGCGGCCCGGCACCGTCCGGCGGCGGGCCGGCGGGGCGCGTCAGCCCGCGACCTCGACGCGGGCCGCGCTCCGGCGGCGCGTGCGGGCGGCGGGGAGCTGCGCCCGCAGCACGCGCTCGTAGGCGTCGAAGATGCCGTCCCAGGCAAACGCCTCGGCGTGGCGTGCCCGCGAGCCGGACGACATCGCCGCGAGGTGCCCGGCCGGCGCGCGGGCGAGCCGCACGATGCCATGGCGCAGCTCGGTCTCGTCGCCGAAATAGGCGGCATCGGGACCCGCCACCCACCGGTTGAAGACGTTGTCGTGGGCCAGCACCGGCGAGCCGGCGCCGAGCGCCTCGACCAGCGACGGGTTGGTGCCGCCGACCGTGTGCCCGTGGATGTGGAAGCGGGCGTGCCGGCGCAGCGCCGCGACGCGGTCCGCCTCGTAGATCGCGCCGGCGAGGATCACGTCCGGCCCGGCGGCCGCGCGCACCGCGCGGTGGTAGGCATCGGTCTCCGAGAGCTTGCCGAGCACCACCAGGGGCAGGCCTGGGCTGACCTCACTCCAGGCGCGGACCACCTGCAGCACGAGGTTCTCGGGCACGATGCGGGCGATGGCCAGGCCGTAGCGCTGCGGCTCGATCCCGAGCGCATCGAGCGCGGCGACCGGCGCATCGGCGACCGGGTCCGCCCCGTAGGCGATGGTGGTGATGCGGCGCTTCGGGCTGACGCGGGCGAGGTGCCGGGCGATCTCGGGGTGGTCGGCGACGAGATGCGTCGAGAACAGGCTGCCGCAATGCTCGTTCAGCCAGAACCAGACCTTGGCGGGTTTCGACCAGCGGTCGCGGCGCCACTCGATCCCGTCCATGTTCATCACGCTGCGCTTCCCGGTCAGCCGGTAGAGCAGGGAGAACGCGGCGGTGTTATAGCCGAGCACCAGGGGCAGGGCCGGACGGAACGCCGCCCGCACGGTGCATTTCCAGTCGAACAGGATCGTGGCGAGCGGGCCGTCGCCCGCGGCCTGGACCGGGATCAGGTCAATGCCGCGCCAGGTCGAGGGCGCGGTCGGCCGGTCAACCTGGCAATAGACCTCGACCCGCCAGCCGCGCGCGACCAGCTCCAGCGCGAGGCGCTCGGCCAGCGTCTCGAAGCCGCCATGCGCCGCGGGGACGCCCCGCGTGCCGAGGATCGCCACCGCCGGCCGCGCCGCGTCGGCGCGCCGGTCGCCATCGGACGCCCGCGCGCGGCGCGTCCCCACCATCCCATCGCTTGAGGAGGACGAACCATGGGCCACGACACCCTTCTGCGCCAGGACGCGATGCCCCGCCGCGAGCCGGTCACCGTCGAGGAGCGGCTGTTCCGCGAGATGGGGGCCGGGGGCTACTCCCGGCAGGACCACCGGATGGAGTACATCGTCCGCGTCAACGCGCTGCTGCGCCCCGACATGCGGGTCATGGAATTCGGCGCCGGACGCGGCAAGTGGAGCCATGACCCGGTTCCACTGCGCCGCCAGCTCGGGGACTTCCGCGGGCGCTGCGCCCACGTCACCGCCTGCGACGTCGACGAGGCGGTTCTCGGAAACGAGACGGCGGACGCCGTCGAGCTCGTCGGCCACGACGGGCTGCTGCCCTTCCCGGATGCCAGCTTCGACCTGATCTCCGCCTTCTCGGTGCTGGAGCACATCGAGACGCCCGAGCGGACGGCGGAGGAGCTCGGCCGCATCCTCGCGCCCGGCGGCTGGCTCTGCGCCTGGACGCCCAACCGCTGGGGCTATGTTGGGATCGGCGCCCGCCTGATCCCCAAGCGCCTGCACGCCCGCGTGCTGCGCATGGTCGAGCCACGCCGCGTCGAGATCGACTCCTTCGTGCCGCTCTACACGATGAACACGGAAGCGGCGCGGAAGCGGCTTTTCCCAACTGACCGGTTCGAGCACTTCACCTACGCGTTCGATGGGCAACCGTTCTATCATGGCGAGAACATCGTCCTGGGTAAGTTCTGGGAACTGCTGTTCCGGCTCACGCCGGGTCCGCTCAAGGGCTACCACATGGTCTTCATCAGGAAGCGCTGAGCGATCAGCGCGATCTGGTCTCGACTGTATTGGCAAGGTGAGCCGCGAAACGCTTCATGTCGCGGCTCTTGCTCAGGAGGTCCGGCCGCCGCCGCAGGCGGCCGAGCAGCCCGTAGGCGGCGGCGCGCGCCGTGAACCCGAGCCAGAGCGGCACCGCGAAGAAGGCCGGCGACGACAGCCGCCGGCCGCCGTTGCGCAGGGCGTAGACGCCGGCGAGCCCGTCGAGCCAGCGGGCGGAGCGGGTGCTGCCCGAGCCGCCCTGGAGGTGGACCACGCTGCGGCCCGGCAGGTAGTCGACCCGCCATCCGGCGTCGCGCAGCCGGCAGCCCCAGTCGACGTCCTCGCCGTAGAGGAACAGCGGGCTCGACAGGCCGCCGATCGCCTCGACCGCCTCGCGCCGCAGCATCAGGAAGGCGCCGCAGAGCCAGTCGACGGAGACCGGCCCCGGCGCCCGCGCCTGACCGCCCGCGAGGTAGACCCCGCGCAGGCCGAACCGCCCCGACAGCCCGGCCGCATGCACGGCGACGGTGAGCGGCCGCGGCTCGAACCCGGCATCGCCGACCTGATGGCGTCCGTCCTCGAAGACAAGGCGCAGGCCGACGGCGCCGACCTGGCGGTGGGCGTCGAGATGCGCCAGCGCCGCCGAGACCGCGTCCGGATCGCGCAGGTACGCGTCCGGGTTGAGCAGCAGGATCGCCGCGCCCCGCGATGCCGCATAGGCCAGCGCGTTGGCGCCGGCGAAGCCGTGATTCTCGGTCTCCGCGATCACCCGGATCCCGGGCCAGTCGGCCGCGATCCGCTCGGCGGTTCCGTCGCCCGAGGCGTTGTCGACGACGATCACCTCGTAGGCGCGGTCGATCCGGCTCGCCGCCAGGAGGGCGAGGCAGGTGTCGATGTCGGCGCCCGACTTGTAGGTGACGATGAGGACGCTGAGGGCGGGGGTCATCGCAGGCTCGCGCTTCGTCGTTCGGGACGCTCGGATCGGATACCGCGCGACATCACGCGGCTCCCTCTCCCAGGGGGAGAGGGCTGGGGTGAGGGGCGTGCGTCGTCCGGAAAAGTCACGCCCCTCACCCTGTCCCTCTCCCCAAGGGAGAGAGGACCCGCGCTCAGGTCGGCAGGGCGGGTGGCGCGCTGCGCCGCCGCCACCGCGGCGATCATCCCGAGCGCGGTGTAGAGCAGCTCGGCGATGCCGAGGTTGAGGCGGAAGCCCGGGTCGACGAGGCCGTGGAGGAGGTGGGCGAGCAGCCCGATCGCCGAGGCGCCGGCGATCGCGGCGAGCGGATCGCCGACCGGCGCGCGCCGGATCGCGGAAAAGCCCCGCCACAGCCCGATCCCGAAGACCAGGGCGAAGGCGGCGTACCCGACGACGCCGACCTCGGTGAGGACGAGGATGTGCAGGTTGTGGACGACGTGGTTGGAGCGGTCGAACAACCCGGCGAGCCGCGACAGGCCGGTCTGGTCGAGGGTCGCGAACATGTTGCCGAAGTTGTTCAAGCCGACCCCGAGGATCGGGAACTGCGCGAACAGCGCCAGCGCCGCCGCGTTGAGCGGGCCGCGCTGCGCCGCCGAGCCGCCGTCGTCGGCAAACAGGCGCTCCCAGATCATCGGCCCGACGACGATCGCGGCGATCACGCCCACGAGGAGGAGGAGGCCGGCGACGATCAGGCTCGCCCGTGTGAGCAGCCGGTCGCGGTAGACCAGCAGCACGACGAGCGTCGCCGAGAGCGGGTAGGTCAGCCACGAGGCCCGCGACAGGGTCAGCACCACGCCGCCCAGCGCCGAGAGCGCGCCGGCCGCGCCGACGAGGCGCAGCCAGGTCGGGCCGCGGGACAGCGCCAGCGCCAGCGCCAGCGGCCAGACCACCTCGTAATAGTAGCCGAGGATGTTGGGGTGGACCTTGAAGCCGGCGGCGCGGCGCTGGGCCTGGAAGTTGATGTTCTCCTCGACGATCTGCTCCTCGCCGAGCACGCCGAGGCCGAGCTCCGAGCCGGTGACGTACTGCACCGCCGCCGCCGCCGTCTGCACCAGGCAGAGGACGCAGATCGCCAGCGCCAGGGTGCGGACGTCGCGGGGGCTCAAGTTGGCGATCGAGACCGAGACGACGAGCAGCGTGAGGAAGCGCCACTCGTCGAACCACAGGTAGGCGGGGTCGCCCGCGTTCGCGAGCGAGAGCACGCCTGCCGCCATGAAGGCGGCCTGCGTCAGCACCAGGGGCGGATCGAGCGACAGGCGCTGCGGGCGCGCCTCGCCGATGCCGACGAGCTTGAAGGCGATGAGCGTCAGCGCCACGAGGAAGGCGACGCTGACGGTGAGCCCGGCGCCGCCGCCGATGCTCGGCAGGTACTGGCCGACCGCCTCGAAGTGCTGGAACATGCTGACGTCGAGCTTGACCGTCAATCCGACCGCGAAGGCGACGAGCAGGAACGGCGTCAGCCGGACGCGCTGGCCGAGGATCAGGGCGCCGAGCGCGCCCAGCGGCGCGACGAGCCCGACGACGGCGAACTTCAGCGGCACGCTCGCCAGCGACACGGCCATCGCGGCGGCGCCGGCGCCGATCGCCAGCGGGGGGAGGGTGCGGAGCGCGGCCCTCATCCGAGCCGCCGGTAGAGCCAGTCGGGGATCGGCCGCCGGGTCCGGTTGAGGACGACGCCGAGCGCGGTCCCGCCGGCCGCGTCGAGGTCGCGCATCGCCTGCTCGGCCACGACCCGCCGGGTCCGCTCGGCCCCGACGACGACGACGAAGCCGTCGACGAGGGGGCTCAGGGCCGCGGTGTCGCCGATCTGCCCGATCGGCGCGCAATCGAGGATCGCGAGGTGGTAGCGCTGGTCGACCAGGCCGAGGAAGGCCTCGACCCGGGCGTCGTCGAGTCCGGCCTCGCGGATCGAGGCCGGGGTGCCGGCGGGGACGACGTGGAAGCCGTCGGCGACCGCGTGGACGCCGTCGAGCGGCGCGACGGCGCCGAGCACGATGTCGGCGAAGCCCGGCTTGCCCGAGAGGCCGTAGGCGGCGGCCAGCGCGGGCTTGGCCCAGTTCGCCTCGATCAGCACCACGTCGAGGTCGCGGCGGGCATAGAGCCCGGCGAGCTGGCGACTGAGCGAGGTGACGCCGTCGCCGGCCTGCACCGCGGTGACGCCGATGCGGCGGAGCGGCGGCCCCTCGCGGCGGTTGAGCTGGACCAGGGCCGGCTCCAGGTCGAGGCGGTCCGGCACGGCGGGATCGTGGAACGCGGCGGCGATCATGCGTGGGCTCCGCGGAGGCCGGGGGCACGGGTCCGCCGCGGCTCGGCGCGGCCCTCGTTCCGCAAGGGGAGGGCGGCGAGAACCGGCACCCGGAGGGAGCGCGCCACGTCCGACGCGCTGCGGTAGGTCTGGGCGAGGATCTCGGCGAGCGCGACGTAGGCGAGGGCCGCGACGAGGCCGAGGCCGGCGGCGAGCCCGAGGATCAGCAGGCGGTTCGGCCCGCTCGGCAGCCGCGGCGGCACTGCGCGGGCGACGAGCGAGGAGGAGGTGACCGACTGCGAATCGAGGCCGGTGCCGGTCTTCAGCTCGTCGATGCGGCGCTGGGTCTGGGTGATCTCGTCGGTGAGCAGGCTCTTCTGCTGGCCGAGCCGGCCGAAGGCGAGCGAGGCGTCGCTCTGGCCGATCGCCGCCTGCCGCCGCGACGCCTCGATGTTGGAGATCGCCGCGATCTTCTCGGCGAGCACCGCCAGCCGGGTGGTGTCGGCGCTGATCAGGGCCCGGTACTTCTGGCGGGCGAGCTCGGTGAGGTCGCGGTCGAGGCTCGCGAATTCCGGCGCGGCGGGGCGGAACCGCGTCGCGAGCTCCGAGCGCCGGGTGCGCAGCTCGGCGAAGCGCTGATCGAAGGCGGCGACCGTCGGGTCGGCGTCCGGCGGCGTCGGCTGCCAGCGGTCGGGCCCCGATTCCTTGGTGCGCTTCAGCCGGGTCTCGACGCCCTCGCGCTCGATCTGCGCCGCCGACTTCTGGCGGGCGAGGTCGGCGAGCGTGCCGAGGTCGTTCTGCTGCTCGATCGCGAAGCTCGCGGTGTTGGCGCCCTTGAGGTACTTGCCGAGCTGCTGGTCGATCGCGGCGAGCTCGGCGCGGGCGCGTTCCAGCTTGCCCGCGTAGAACGAGGCCGGCGTCTCGTCGGCGTAGACCTCGACGTGGCGGCGCTTGTAGGCGTCGAGCAGGCGGTTGAGGGCGGCTGCGGCGAAGTTCGGGTCGGTCCAGGTGAAGCCGGTGACAATCACGTCCGTCTCCTTGACGAACACGACCTTGAACGAGGCGAGGTAGGCCTCGTACAGCTTCTCGTCCGGGCTGAGATGGCGCAGCAGGCCGATCGCCTCGAAGGGGATCCGGGCGGTGTCGACGACCCAGGTCTTGACCCCCTTGGCGACGCGGACGAGCTGGCGGCCCTGGTAGACGAGCCAGGCGCCCCAATCCTCGGGCGGCGGGCCGAGGTCGCCCACCGGCGTGATCGCCTTCAGCGCCTCGAACTCGCCGCGCACGATGCTCGGGTCGCGCAAGATCTCGATCTCGTTGTTCACGTTCTGCGCGCGCTCGGAGAACATGTAGTTCTGGTTAGTGCCGCCGCCGATCGGCGCGGCCGCCTTCTCGCGGCCGAGGCGGATGATGAGCTTGGCGTCGGCCGTGTACTCGGTCGGGGTCAGCAGCAGGTAGATCCCGGCGCCGACCAGCGCCGCCGCCAGGATCAGCAGCGCCGGGCGGGCATGGCGGAACAGGGCTCCGAGCCCGTCGCGCAGGTCGAAGCCGGGTCGGTCGAACCTGCGCGGCTCGAGGGCGGTCTCGGTCGCGCTCATAGGGCGGCCCTCGCCGTGGTGCTGGTGGAGGTCGTGGCGGCGGGGCCGGTGATGTAGTTCACCCCGAAGCCGGTGCCGTTGAAGAGCAGGATCTGGCGGACCACGAGGTCGACCGCGCGCGCGGTCTTGGCCAGCACCGAGGGCGGCACGTAGACCGTGGCGTTCGGCGGCACGACGATCGAGTCGGCCAGGCCCGGCACGCCGATGTCGACGACCTGCACCGCCCCTTGCGCGCCTCCTTGCGCACCGCTGTCGAAGCGGATGATCCGCACCGCGTCGCCCGCGGCGGTCGGCAGGATGCCGCCGGCGGTGCCGAGCACCTGGGCCAGCGTCCGGGCGCCCGACAGCGTGACCGGGCCGGGCACCCGGACCTCGCCGAACACCATGGTGTTGGCTGGCACCAGCGACGCCAGCCGCACGCTCGGGCTCACCGAGGCGAGGTGATGCCGGTAGGCGGCGGCGAGCGCGGCCGAGACCTCGTTGACCGTGCGGCCGGCCGCCTGGACCGGCGGCACCATCGGCAGGTTGATCTTGCCGTCCGGCTCGATCGCCATCAGCTTGACGCGGCCGATGTCGGACCGCTGGGTCAGGTCGCGGAAGTCGTCGATCGGCGTGCGGAACTTGCGCAGCAGGACCGTGACGACCGGGTTGATCAGGACGTCGTCGTAGGTCTCGCGGATCAGGGTGGCGGCGCGCTCGGGCGACAGCCCGGCGACCATGATGCCGTTCTTGCCCGGAAGCGAGATCCGCCCGTCCGGCCGGACTACAACCGTTCGGTTGTATTCCGGGTGGGTCCGGAAATCGACGTCGAACTCGTCGTTCGGGTTCAGCCGGTAGGTCGGCTGCACCACGCTGGAATCGATCAGCAGCGAGATCTCGAGGTTGTCGCCGACGTTGAGGCGGTAGTTCATCAGCCCGAGGCGCATGGTGCGCCCGACCTCCTCCTGCGCCGCGGCGACGACCGCCGGCGGCGCCTCCGGGATCGATCCCGTCTGGGCGACGTCACGGATCGCAGGGTGGGAGGCCTCCCGCGCCCGGGTCGCCATGCAACCCGACAGGGCGGCCGCACAGGCGAGGGCGACCGCGAGGCGGCCCGCCGTCCGGCCGCGCCGGCCAGCATCTCGATCGACAGGAGAAGCACACACCATCATAGGCCTTCAGCCGCACCATGCTCGGCCGCGCCCCGTTCGATAACAACTCCTGAACGTATCGCGGCACTCGGTACAATCTGAGAACCTGGTTAACGAACTTTGAAACCCCTGGGTCCGATCCGACCGTAAGTTGCATTCATTCGCGGGCGTGGCAGAGTGCGCAGACGCCCCGGGCCCCGGGTCCCGGTGGGTTCCGAACCCGGAAGCCCGGCCCACGAGATCCTGCCAGGGGAGCTGCTGTGAGGGGACTCGGTGCCGGCGGACTTGGTGCCAGGGGACTCGGTGCCAGGGGACTCGGTCAGAGCACCGGCACGCCGCGGAACTTCGCGTGCTCGGACGGCTCCACGTGGATCACCACCACGGCGCCGGGGATCGTGGTCTCGAGCGCGTCCTCGAGCCGGTCGCAGATCTCATGCGCCTCGCGCACGCTCATCTCGCCGGGCACCACGAGGTGGAAGTCGATGAAGGTCGCTTGGCCCGCGTAGCGCGTCCGCACGTCGTGCGCCTCCAGCGCGCCCTCGCCGTGCAGCGAGATCAGCGCGCGGATCTGCCCGACCATCTCGCCCGGCGCCGCCCGGTCCATCAGCCCGTCGACGGATTCGCGGACCATCTTCCAGCCGGACCACAGGATGTTCAGGGCCACCAGGCCGGCGACGACCGGATCGAGCACGGGGATGCCGGTCGCCAGCACCAGGCCGACGCCGACGAGCACGCCGCCCGAGGTGAACACGTCGGCGAGCACGTGGCGGCCGTCGGCGACCAGCGCCGGCGAGCGCCAGGCCTTGCCCCAGCGCAGCAGCGCCCACGCCCACACCGCGTTGATCACCGTGGCGCCGGCGTTGATGGCCAGCCCCAGGGCGGGGGCGTCGACGGGCTTCGGGGCCAGGATGCCGTAATACGCCTCGCGCAGGATCAGCAGCGACGCGACGATGATCAGCGCCCCCTCGATCACCGCCGAGAAGAACTCCGCCTTGTGGTGGCCGTAGGGGTGGTCGTCGTCGGCCGGCAGGCCGGCGACGCGCAGGGCCACGAACGCGCTGAGCGCCGCGACCACGTTGATGATGCTCTCGAGCGCATCCGAGTACAGCGCGAGGCTGCCGGTGAGCCAGTAGGCGAGGAACTTCAGCCCCGTGACCACCAGGCCGACGACGGCACTGGCGAGGGCGGCTTTCTGGGTGCGGCTCATGACGGGTCCGGGCGATCGACCCGGCGGCCTTAATCGACCGCGCCGGCACAAGGCCACGGCACAGGTTCAAGGCCACGGAAAAGGTTCAAGGCGGCAGCACACCTTGCACCGCGGGGAATGGAACTTAGCCGCGGCTATCGCGGATCACGCGGCCGGAGCGGTCCCGTCGGCGCGTGCGGCTTCGCGCGCCTCGCTGCGCGCCCCCTGGGCCCGCGCGGCGGCGGCCTTGCGCAGGAGGCGGCGCCTCTGCCAGCCGAAGCGGGCCGCGGCGGCGAGCGCCTCGAGGCGGCCGGCCTCGCGCGCCCAGTAGCCGACGAGCTGCCCGTCGAGAGTGATCCGCTCCGCCTGCGCCGCCATGCATCCCTCCCCGCAGGCGATGGTGCTCGCCGTCAAACGTCCTCAGCAAAACGCCTAATGCGGCGCGGCGGGTTCCGTCGTCTCCTCGACGATCAGCGCCTCCGCCTCACCCTCGAACCCGCCCGCGCCATCGGGGACCGGGGTGGCGGGCGTGCCGAACGGCGTGCTCGGATAGGCCTGCTCGAACTTTGCGCGCGCGTCGGCGGGGTCCTCGCCCTTGAGCACGATCTGCGGCTTGCCCGGCAGCGGCCAGCGCGGGTCGGCGGGATCGCGGGGACGCACGGCGTACCAGGGCATGGAGGCTCCAAGTCGAGACGGGAGGATCGCGCCTGCCGTGAACGGAAGCCGGTCCGGCGCGGTTCCACGCACGCCGCGCCGCATTGATTCCCGGCGCGCGCCGGTGCAGGTGCGGGCTCCATGCGCGTGGACCTGTTCGATTTCGACCTGCCCGAGGCCAGCATCGCGCTGCGCCCGGCCGAACCGCGCGGCGCCGGGCGCCTGCTCGTCGTGCGCCCCGGCGACGGCCTGACCGATGCCCGCGTCGCCGACCTTCCCGGCCTGCTGCGCCGGGGCGACGCCCTGGTCTTCAACGACACCCGGGTGATCCCGGCGCGCCTTCGCGGCATCCGCACCCGGCCCGGCGCGCCCGGCCAGCGCACGGAGGTGATGCTGCATCTGCGCGAGGCGCCGGACCGCTGGCGCGCCTTCGCCCGGCCGGCCAAGCGCCTGGCGCCGGGCGACCGCGTCGTCTTCGGCCGGCACGGGGCCGGCGAGCCCTGCGAGCTCGGCGGCCTCGACGCCACCGTCGCGGCCAAGGGCGAGGGCGGCGAGATCACCTTGCGCTTCGACCTCGCCGGGCCGGCCCTCGACGAGGCCGTCGCCGCCATCGGCGAGCTGCCGCTGCCGCCCTACATCGCGGGCAAGCGCCCCACCGACGCGCGGGACGCCACCGACTATCAGACGGTCTACGCCCGCAACCCCGGCGCCGTCGCCGCTCCCACCGCCGGGCTGCACGTCTCCGACGGCCTTCTGGCGCGGCTGGACGCCGCCGGGATCGGCCGCCACACGGTCACCCTGCATGTCGGCGCCGGCACGTTCCTGCCGGTCAAGGCCGAGGACACCGCCGACCACCGCATGCACGCCGAGATCGGCTTCCTGGCGGCCGAGACCGCCGAGCGCCTGAACGCGGTGCGGGCGGCGGGCGGGCGGATCGTGGCGGTGGGCACCACCGCGCTGCGCCTGCTGGAGAGCGCGGCCGACGCGGACGGGCGCCTCCACCCCTTCGCCGGCCCGACCGAGATCTTCATCACCCCCGGCACGCGCATCCGCGCGGTCGACGCGCTGATGACCAACTTCCACCTGCCGCGCTCGACCCTGTTCATGCTGGTCTCGGCCTTCTCCGGCCTCGACACCATGCGCGCCGCCTACGCGCACGCGATCGCGGAAGGCTACCGGTTCTACTCCTACGGCGATTCGAGCCTGCTGTTTCCGGCCCAGGTCTGATAGGGCTGACCGACACCGCGCATCTCCCTCCCCCCGTCGCGGGGGAGGGTGGCCCCTGCGTGAACAGGGGTCTGGAGAGGGGAGCGCCGTATCCGGAAGCGTCGCTCCCCTCTCCCGACCCGCTTCGCGGGCCACCCTCTCCCGCACCCAAATCGGGCTTGCCCGATTTGGGCACCGGGTACACAGATCTCGGGCAAGCCCGAGATCTGGGGGGCGAGGGGGCGCTGCCCGAGGCAACCTGGAAGCCGTCTCACCTCAGCATGTCCGACACAAACTTCACCTTCGCCGTCCACGCCACCGACGGGCAAGCCCGCACCGGGGCGATCACCATGCCGCGGGGAACGATCCGCACGCCGGCCTTCATGCCGGTCGGCACCGCCGGCACGGTCAAGGCCATGTATGCGAGCCAGGTGCGCGCGCTCGGCGCCGACGTGGTGCTCGGCAACACCTATCACCTGATGCTGCGCCCGGGCGCCGAGCGGATGGCGCGGCTCGGCGGCCTGCACCGCTTCATGCGCTGGGACGGGCCGATCCTCACCGATTCCGGCGGCTTCCAGGTGATGTCGCTGTCGGCGCTCCGGAAGCTCGACGAGCAGGGCGTGACCTTTCGCTCGCATGTCGACGGCACCGCCCACCACATGTCGCCGGAGCGCTCGATCGAGATCCAGGGCCTGCTCGGCTCCGACATCCAGATGCAGCTCGACGAGTGCGTGCGCCTGCCGGCCGAGCGTGAGGCGATCGAGAAGGCGATGCGCCTCTCCCTGCGCTGGGCCGAGCGCTGCCGCACCGCCTTCGGCGAGCAGCCGGGCAAGGCTCTGTTCGGGATCGTGCAGGGCGGCGACGTGCCGGAACTCCGGGTCGAGAGCGCCCGCGCGCTCGCCGGCCTCGACCTCAAGGGCTACGCCATCGGCGGCCTCGCGGTCGGCGAGCCGCAGGCGGTGATGCTCGCCATGATCGAGACGGTGGAGCCGCACCTGCCGCGGGCCAAGCCGCGCTACCTGATGGGCGTCGGCACCCCGGACGACCTGATGCGCTCGGTCTCGCGCGGCATCG
This sequence comes from Methylobacterium sp. J-092, assembly GCF_022829325.1. NCBI lineage: Bacteria > Pseudomonadati > Pseudomonadota > Alphaproteobacteria > Hyphomicrobiales > Methylobacteriaceae > Methylobacterium > Methylobacterium sp. J-092. The sequence continues at coordinate 22,287 of NZ_JAKSXU010000036.1, forward strand.
ACATGTTCGATTGCGTGATGCCGACGCGGGCCGGCCGCCACGGCCTCGCCTACACCCGCCACGGCCGGATCAACCTGCGCAACGCCCGCCACGCCGAGGACACGCGGCCGCTGGACGAGACCTCCTCCTGCGAGGCGGCGAGCGCGTATTCCCGCGCCTACCTCCACCACCTCGTCCGCTCGGACGAGATCCTGGGGATGATGCTGCTGACCTGGAACAACCTGTCCTACTACCAGGACCTCATGGCCGGGATGCGGGCGGCCATCGCCGAGGGCCGCCTCGCCGCGTTCTGCGACGCAACCCGCGAGGGCTGGGCCCGGGCCGAGCGCGACGCCGCCGCGGGCTGAGGCCGGGCGATGCCGGGCCGCGATGAGCCCGCCCCATCGAGGCCTGCCCCGCGCGACGGCCGGGCGCCGGCTCTCCGCCGGACCTCATGGGTCGTTTGCTCATGGGGCCCTGCCCAAGCGGTCCTCGCCCATCAGACGCGGCATGGGCGCATCACGGATGCGCCAGCACCCGGTAGCTGCCGTCGGTCGCGTCCGCCCCCGTCTCCGCGGCGGCCTGCAGGCCCTCGACGATGCGGGCCGCCACCGGCAGGCGGTAGTGCAGGGCATCCCAGTAGTTCTCGTCGCGCGTCGTGATCGGCGAGGGCAGCCGGAAATCCACCACCAGCGCCCCCCGCGCCCGGCCGATCGCGGCGACGCGCGCCTTGCAGGCGGCCTCGCGCGCGCCCGCCGGCGTGCCGGCCGCCCCCTGCGCCGCCACGTGGACCGGCATGAAGGCGACGAGCTTGCGCGCCGCGCCCGGCACGGAGGCCAGCAGCGCATCGAACGCATCGAGCATGGGCATGGCGTCGCCGGCCTGGGCCGGGGGAGGCGCGCCCGGGCCGGCCGTCTCCGGATCGAGCGGGCTGCCGCCGCCGTGGATGTGGCGCGCGGCGCGGACGGGGTCGTAGCTGGCCTCCGGCGGCGTGAAGACGGAAAACCCGTCGCCGCGGATGCGGGCCGGCGCGAGGCCGAGGCGGTTGAGCGCGACCTGGGCCGCGATCCTGAGGCTCTGCCCGTTCACCTGCCGCAGCCAGCCCCAGGGCGCGCCCTCCGCATAGAGCCAGTCGGGGAACGGATGCGCGGTGCGGCGGGGCGCGTCGGCGGCGCACCACGTCGAATCGAGCGCGAACAGCACCGCGTGCACGGTGTTCCGGCGCAGGAACAGCCGCGCCAGGGTGCGCTGCTCGTCCGGCGTCGCGGCATTGACGGCCAGGTTGGCGAAGCGCGCCCCGAACGCCCGGTCGAGGGCGTTCGGGTCGATGAGGCGCGCCGTCGAGGTGCCGAACACTGCCGCATCGTACCCGCCCGCGCGGGCGATCCGCGGATACATGAAGCGCTGGTTGCGATCCATGATCGCCCCCGGCCGGCCCGGGCGCGCGCGAAGGCCGTAGGGGTCCATCACGGCGACGAAACCGATCGCGGCGAGGCCGGCCCCGAGGCCGGCGAGGGCGAAGGTCCCGGCGAAGCGCCGCCAGCGGCGGGAGGACGACGCCGGGGAGGAGAGGGGAGGGATCACGGCTGGCCTTCCGGCCCAAGGAGGGGGCGTTCGACCGCCGATGCCAGCAGACCATGGCGCCCGCGCGGCACGACGGCGCCCGCGCGCCCCGGATGCGACGCCGCGCGGGCCACGCCCATGTTGACCCGTCCGGCGGCCTCCCCTATTCCACCCACGCCTCCCCCGGGCCCGGCCCGCGCGGCCGACCGCACGGCGGACGCGAGCGCGTAGCTCAGCTGGTAGAGCAACGGACTTTTAATCTGTAGGTCTTGGGTTCGAACCCCAACGCGCTCACCACCATTTTAGCCCGCCCGGTCAATGACTTGGCGGGTTTTTTCATGCCCGCAGCGACCAAGTTTCGTGTTGCAACTGTGTGCAACGCGAACCTAACGTTTACAACAAGTTACAGCGGGGCGTAGGCTGGTCCGTGCAACACGGATGAAACACGATCGCCCGCGGAAATGGCTGTAATCCAGGATCAAATGAAGCCTCGAAGCGACACGCTTTGGCCCTGGTACTTGCTCACCGCGATCTATCTCAGCTTCGGCGGCGTGGTCCTCTGGGACCGGTGGGGAGAAGTCGGTTCGCTTTTCGAACCACCTGGCTCGACGCCCGGCCGGCTTCCGCTGAACAGCATCGGCGATGTGCTTGCGGGGTTTTTTGCCCCCCTGGCGTTCCTATGGTTGTTCGTCGCGACGCAGCTCCAGAGGAAAGAGTTACGCCTTCAGCGTGAAGAGCTTGCGGATACCCGGCGAGTACTAGATGAACAAAAAGCAGAGATGCAAAGATCCGCAGAGGAAAGCAATCTTCAAACAAGTATCATGCAAAAAAACTTAGACGCAGTCCGCTCCAAAGAATTTTATGATGAGTTTAGTTTAGAACTATATTATATTGCTAGAAATATATATTCAAGTAAATCCTGTACGCTTGAGGTGTCCGAGCCAACTATCGTAAATCCTGAAACAGGAAACATCTTGTGGTCGAAATCCGAATGCGGAATAACAAACTTCAGGCCGTCAATAGCTCTTTCTAGCAGCAACCCATCGTCGGTGGACGATTTTTTTGAAGCTCTGTATATATCTATTATCTATATCGAAGACATCACATCTGCAAAGAAAGGCGCCATTATCAGACATGGCTGGATGAACATAGAAGCATTCGAACTGCTGCAGCTTATTCACGAACTTTCATCTGAAATAATACATGGATATGATAATGATCAGTATTCTCTTATATCATTAAGATTGCAACACTGCAAAATAAAAGAGCTTGGTTTAGCAAGTAAAGTGGTAGAGAAAAGATTTCAGGCCGAAATTAGAGATGATCCAGTCGCGAGGGGCGACTTTTAATTTTTTCGATCTAGCTTATTTTATACGCTCCGAATGGTACAATCGGCAAGGTGAGTGAATTGCTTTCTCAAATTCTGGCAGTGCTCAAAGACTTATGGTCAGCAATTTGGAAAATAACTGACACTCAGGCGGCAATAAAGTACTTTTTTGATACATTGCGAAACTTAATGGTAACGGCTGCAATTGGTCTAACGGCAAAATAAGCGGATCGGATAGTTTGAATTTAATCTATGCTATTGCTATATTTTTACTTGGATTTCAAGTTAGTTCGGTTGTTTTAAATCGTATCGAAATGTTTTCGAAGCCTCACTTATGCCCAATCTGGCTAATATGTGGATTTTATATTTTTGGTGTAATTCCGCTTTCTATTCAAACCAACGCGTATATTCAAAGAATCACAAATCAAGTCGTAGATGCTCAATTTAATGGTAAGAAAAATGACAAGAAAGAGATTAAAAAGTGTTATTTCACAGTTGATTTAAACAAATTCGCATGCCCGACTGAGACAGGCGTAAGCTGGTAATAGGCGGATCACGTAGTCATGTCGGATTAGCCGAACGGTCCTATGCGTCCGCAATGCCCTGGATACCGCACTGCCCGACGACGGCGGCCACCATACGCAGCCGCTTCCGGTGGCGCGAGGTAACATTCTTCGAACCCGAGGCGGTTGAAGACCGCTAAGCGCTCGTGATGCCGATGTGCGAGCCACCGGAGCCGCAGAGCGCGGTCGCCCGCTGGCAAACGCATCATCTCAGCAGCGCTCGTAACGCGATCGCGGCTCCCCACCCTTCTGGTGTTCCTGTTCAGCGTCCACCCATATGGCACGGTCGCCGCAATTGGAGGGCAGAATGGATCGCACGGCCTTTCTCAACAGCCTGATCGAGAAGGTAGCAGATGCGCCGGCCCCCTCGCGCGAGCTCTTCGCTGAGGTCTGGTTCGCCACCACCGGCAAGCAGCATCCCGACATCAAAGGCCGGTTCGCCGTCCTCATGGACGCCAAGGCCTGGACAGAGGCAGCGCTGATCACCGTGGCATGCGCGCTCCCAGACTGGCGGGTGGTGACGAAAGCGACCCGCGGAGCTGGTGAGGCGCTGATGCTGCCGCCTGATCCCGTGGACATCGTGCCAGAGGGCTCAAGCGATACCGTCCGCCATAGCGGAGGGACTGCGCTGGCAATCCTTGAGGCCATGCTTTGAGTGAAGAGTGAGGACCGATGATCGCGCCATAATGAGGTCTGGCAGAACACGCTATCGGGGCCATTCACCGACGAGATGGCCAATTGGCCGGTGCGCGTTGGCTGATAGCGACCGACGACCGCGTTGCGCGCCATGCCTCGGCCCGTATCCCCGCCGGCCCACACCGGCGAGACCCATGGCATCACCAGCACCGATCCGACCCGCGCCGTCAGACGTTCAGGGTTCGAACAACGCGCCTGGGGCAAATGAAGCCGACCACATCGCCCTGTCCGCGCATGACGGGTCCGCGCTGGCAAGTAGATGCGCGAGGCAGTGATCGACTTCCTCGACCAGTTCGGCGAGGACGCCGACGCCCTGCGCTGGACAGCCACGGACCTGTTCGGGGCGCACCCAACCGTCGGCGTGATCCGGGTCGACTACTGCAGCGGCCTGATGATCAACGCGCGCCGCGTCGAGGCGATCGGCGACATTTGGGTCCGGTACGGGAACCTGACCTTCCGCCGGGACCGGCCAGAGCGGCCTGTCGGCGTGGGAGGTCGCGCGGTAGGATACAGGTGAATGATTACAACTCACGATCGACGGTAGCGCACAACCTCTGATAAGCGGTCGCTGGCGCGAATAGTGGTTCTCTTGCGCTTAAGTACAGTCGGGTCCAAGCTTCCAGTTCTGAAATGCAAAGACCGCCCCGAATCGCTTCGGAGCGGTCTAAGCTGATCAGATCGGCTAGAGGGCCGGGCCAATCGGGGCAACGGGATCAAAGACACGATCTCGTCGACACGTCCACCCTCCGGTCGGTGCTTTTGTGCAGCCAAGGTCGACAGGAGGTGTGTGATGTCACGAGATGGTAACAGCAAGAAGCCCGGGTTCGTCGAGCGGACGATCGGCAAAGTGCGGGATGCAGGCGCGTCGGCGCTACGCGGTCTCGCGGACAAGCTGGAGGCGCCCAAGGCGACCTTCGAGATCGCAGACACCAAGATTGACTTCGGTGTCGATGTGGCGGGCGACACGCTTTGGGCGACTCAGGCTCAGATCGCTGAACTCTTCGGGAAGGACACCGACACGATTGGCCGCCACCTCATGAACGCTTACGCCGAGGGCGAGATCTCCCGACAGGCAACTACCGCGGATTTTGCGGTAGTCCGCCTAGAAGGCGGTCGCGAGGTCACCCGAACGGTCGCTCACTACAACCTTAATGCGATTTTTGCGGTCGGATCGCGAGTGAAATCCCCTCGTGCGATCCAGTTCCGCCAATGGGCCTTCCGCATCCTGAAGGAGTACGTCGTCCACGGCTACGCGCTCAATGAGGAGCGACTGCGCGTGGACCCTGTCGCCGCTCAATCCCTCGCCGAGAAGGTGCGGGAGATCCGCTTCGACGAGAAGAACCTGTATGCCCGCGTGCGCGACTGCGTGGCGGTGGTCGCCAGCGACTACGACGGTTCATCGGACGAAATCCGCAAGTTCTTCGCAAAGATGCAGGACAAGTTCCACTACGCCGCCTGTGAGCAGACGGCACAGTAGCTGCTCCTTGCGCGCGCGGATGGCACAAAGGAGCGCATGGGTATGACGACTCAGCTCAACAGCCGTCCGACGCTGGCGGATGCTAAGACTGCGAAGAACTACCTTAGCCCCGAAGAGCTGAAGCTTCAGATGCTCGCCGGCGAGGTATTCTTCGTCTACGTCGAGAACATGCTGGCACGTGGTAGGCAGCTGACTACGGCGCAGTGGCTTGCCAAGATCGATGAGGTCTTTAAGTTCAACGAGATACCCCAGTTTCCCGGCTATGTTGGCCCCTACATCAAGCCTCAGGTCGAGGCCCACGTTAAGACGCAGTACGATCTGTTCAAGACCCGTACCGCGCATGAGCGGTATAACGAGGCTCGCCGCCTTCCGCCGGCCTGAGCCGCCGAAACGAAAAAGCCCCGCGCGGCGGATGCCGGCGGGGCTGAGTGCGACTCGGGTAGGAATGAGCGTGAGGCGGGAGTGCCTCACGCGGAATGCCTACGCGGTCCATGTGCCGGCCAGACGACGTTCAGCGATAGCTATTGGATCCGGGTTGCCGCCTCGGTCCCCGTCGCTTTCTCTAGCTCGACGCGGCCCTTCGAGAAGCCGTCCAGCCAAGCAAACCGAAGGCCGACGGCGTTGGGGTCGTATGGACAGTCGCACGCCGAGCGCTCCTCGATTTTACCGGCTTCCCAGCCGAGCCGGATCGCTTCGGCCTCTTCGTTCTTCGTGCTGCCGTCCATCAGCTTCTCCCGTAATCTGGAATGCTACCGCTGCTGCCTTCCGAACCCGTCCCCAAGCCAAATACGTTCATCCTGACCGAAGGTTTCTCCGCAAGCCGCTGGCGCGCGGGGGCTCGCTAAGCGAGTGTGCCAGCCAAGATCGCAGGGGAAGCCGCGATGCGGATGGAGAAGCCCAACCTCACCGACGAAGCCGACCCCGAGATCCGCGAGATCGTCGAGGGCTTCCACCGCTGGTATGATTGCGCCTCACTGGCGGAGCAGATCGCCTGGCACCGCACCCGAGCTGTCCGGACCTGCCGGAACAACCGCAAAATCCTGAGGCTGCCGGGCGATCCAGCGCTTCAGGGCTATGCCGGCTCGGCGCTGCGGCGCGCCCAGATCCGGTTGCTGCGAATTCGCATATGGCGGGCGACCGGAGTGTATCCGGGCGAAGGGTAGTACAGGTACGAAAAAGCCCGCCACGGCGGATGCCGGGCGGGCTAAGGCGATGTCAGGGCCAGAGGAACCCCTTCGATGGCCGGGACGTAGCGCAGGCTGGTTAACGAAGAACGAAAGAGCCCGCCGCGGCGGATGCCGGGCGGGCGAAGGCGATGTCAGGGGGCAGGCTTCCCCGCGTCTGAAATTCAGAGCCCCTTCTTCATTCCGATGGTTCGGCCGCCGCCACGGCGCATCATGTGGCGCCGCATGGTGTGGTGGCGCATCATCGAGCGGCGCGTCATCCTCACCTGCACGATTGGGGCCTCGGGCTGGACGAGGCTCGGCGCGGGCGCCGGCGTCGCGGCGGAGACGGCACCGGCCGACATCAGGACGGCGCCGAAGGCCGCAGCCGCGATCGCAGAGGCTGTGAAACGGGTCTTGGTCATCGGTGCCGGGTCCTTACTGCCGCACCGGGTCGGTGCCACGGCGTGAAACCACGGCCACGATCCGATCGTTCCTCGCCTTCCGGTTGAGAAGGTGCGAGCCGACCCGCCTCAGCCGATCAGGAAGTGCACCAGGATCAGCGCCAGCGCCGCGCCCCCGATCGCGAGGCCCATCAGGACGACGCTGCCCGGCGCCGTATGATGTTGGATAGCGTCGTGTCGTTGCGCCCGGGATAGGCGTCGCGCGAGGCACCGTCGAACGCATCGATCTCTCGCCTTCCTTAGCGCCGCGCAGCAGAGGTCACACGCCTTGCGGCTGCCTCGTAGGTTCGATCAACGACGATATACTGTCCCTTAGACGTGCTTCCTGAGGCCTTTTTGGCCTGATTGCTCGCCAGCTAACCAAAGCGTTGCGCGGATGCAACATTCCCAAAGCACCACGGCGGACTCCAAGATTCGACGTTGATCGAGAAGATCGGCTGGCACACAGTGTTTTGGCACTGGGGGCATCGCAAAAGCGGGCCCGATGAGCCCGCACCAAAAAGCGGGCCGCAAAACAAGGTGTGACGCGATCGGCCCCCGCCCCGCGACCACACGATCCTCCGGTCTCGAAGCTTTTGGAGATATCTATGACGCTTTTGAAGAGCACCCTGCTCGCTTCGGCCGCCGGCTTCGCCGCCGTCGCCGGCACACAGGCTGCCGATTTGCCCGTCAAGAAGGCCGCCCCCATCGAGTACGTCCGCGTCTGCTCCGCCTACGGCGCCGGCTTCTTCTACATTCCCGGCACCGACACCTGCCTCCGCCTTTCGGGTCGCGCCCGCTTCGACGCTGCC
>NZ_JAKSXU010000041.1:0-31130 GCF_022829325.1 Methylobacterium sp. J-092
CTGGCCGAAGTCGACGTACTGCGCGTCGGCCTCGATGCCGATCACGACGCCCGAGCCCGGGGTGAACTGGTAGTTGTAGCCGACCTGGCCACCGCCGGTGAAGCCGTCGTTGCCGCGGCTGCCGCCGAAGGCGAGCACGCCGCCGGTGTTGCCGCCGGCCGGGCCGGCGAAGATCGCGTTGCCGGGCGAGACGCCGACGACGGTGGCGCCGCGGCGATCGCTGGCATCGAAGCCGTAGCCGGCGTTGATACCGAAGTACGCGCCCGTCCATGTGAACACCGGAACCGGGGTAAACACCGGCGGCGGAGCGCGACGCGGAAGGTCGGCGGCGGACGCGACGGCGGTGAGGCCGGCGAGAACGGTCGTGGCGAGGAGAAGGCTCTTCATTTTTTTCCAGGTCCTGGTTGGCAAAGCCGAGTTTGTTCTAAGCCGGGTTGCCCGCTCGGTCTGTCGCTTTCCTGCAACAAGCTCGCTCAGATGACCCGGAAGCGGTCAACGAAAGATGAAGGTTACGCCCGGCTTACGCGATGTCGTTCGCAGGTGTGTCTTGGCGCACATGGTCCGGCAGGAAAGATCAGGGTTCGCCCCACGCCTCGTTCTGTTGTCCGGGATTCACGATCGATTTACCGAAGACCGGAGCCGTGCTTATCATATGTCATGACCCTGCTCGGGCGGTTGCATTTTATTTCCTCCCTCGGAAGCCGTTGCGGCCGTAAGGCGAAGATTAACCATGAGCCTTCACCGTCGATCTCCGCGAGGGGCCGGAATTCGGCGGAAAGGTGCGCGATGAGCGAAGGCATCGGGTCAGCGAAGTCGTACGGCATCCTATGCTGGACGATCCAGACCACCGGCATCGCCGCGATCGTCGCCCTCGCGGCGGCCCATCACTTCGCGCGGGCCGATCGGAACGCCGAGCCGACCCGTATGGCCCAGGCGACGTCGAGGGGGACGATCGCCGATCCGGAGACGACCGGCTCGATCGCGCAGGGTGTTCGCGCCGTGAGGCTCGATCCCTGCAACCTCCCTTCGGGCATGCGTGGCCTCCGCCCATAGGGGGCAGTCTTCGCACCTTTCGGAGGGGGAAACCCCGGCTCGTCCGGGTGCATCAGATTGACAAGTGGTTGCAAGGGCCTAAGTGTCCCGCGCACTCGCAGGCGCGGCGGGCCGTCGACCCGACCGGCCGTCGCTGCCGTCGCCGCGACGATGTCCTCCGCGCCGGCCCTGCCCGACCCCGCGCGCAACGGTTCTCAAAAGATTATGTCATTTGCCGATCTCGGATTGAGCGACAAGGTCCTCCAGGCCGTCACCGCCGCCGGCTACACGGAACCGACGCCGATCCAGAGCCAGGCGATCCCGCACGTGCTCGCCCGGCGCGACGTCCTGGGCATCGCACAGACCGGCACCGGCAAGACGGCCGCGTTCACCCTGCCGATGCTGACCATGCTCGAGAACGGGAGGGCGCGGGCGCGGATGCCGCGGACGCTGATCCTCGAGCCGACCCGCGAGCTGGCGGCGCAGGTGGTCGAGAACTTCGATCGCTACGGCACCAACCACAAGCTCAACGTCGCCCTGATCATCGGCGGCGTCTCCTTCGCCGACCAGGACGCCAAGCTGACCCGCGGCACCGACGTGCTGATCGCGACGCCGGGGCGCCTGCTCGACCATTTCGAGCGCGGCAAGCTGCTGCTCAGCGGCGTCGAGCTCCTGGTCATCGACGAGGCCGACCGCATGCTCGACATGGGGTTCATCCCCGACATCGAGCGCATCGTGAAGATGGTGCCGTTCACCCGCCAGACGCTGTTCTTCTCCGCGACCATGCCGCCGGAGATCGAGCGGCTCGCCGACATCTTCCTGCACAATCCCGAGCGGATCGAGGTGGCGCGCGCCGCCTCCACCGCCTCGACCATCGTGCAGCGTCTGGTCGCGACCTCGTCGGACGGCAGCGCCAAGCGCGAGCGCCTGCGCAAGCTGATCCGCGGCGAAGCGGACCTGAAGAACGGCATCATCTTCTGCAATCGCAAGCGCGACGTCGCGCTGCTGCAGAAGTCGCTGGTGAGCCACGGCTTCGATGCCGCCGCGCTTCATGGCGACATGGACCAGCGCTCGCGCACCACCGCCCTCGATGCCTTCCGCGGCGGCGAGACGGCCTTGCTGGTCGCGAGCGACGTCGCGGCGCGCGGCCTCGACATCCCCGCGGTGAGCCACGTCTTCAACTTCGACGTTCCGAACCATCCCGAGGATTACGTCCACCGCATCGGCCGCACCGGCCGCGCCGGCCGCTCGGGGGCGGCCTTCACCCTGGTCAGCCGCAGCGACGACCGCTCGCTCCAGGCGATCGAGTCGCTGATCGGGCAGCCGATCCCGTGGATGGACGGGGACCTCGACACCGCCGCGCCGAGCCAGGAAGGCACCGACGAGGGCGAGACGCGCACCCGCCATCGCGGACGCGCCGGCGATTCCGCGCGACGTGGCCGAAAGGTCCCCGCCGAGGCCGAGGCGCCGCGGGAGGCGCGGTCGTCGCGTGAACGGAGGGATTCCTTCAAGAGGGAGCCTTCCGCCAACCTAGAGTCCGACTCGGTTGCGGAGACCTCGCCTCGGCGGGAGCCTCAGCGGCGACCGGACGAGGCGCGGCGGGAGGCACCGCGCCGTCCGGCAGCCGAGGCGCGGCCGCGTCCCGAGCGAACTCCCGCCCCCGCGGCTCGCCCGCCGCAGGAGCGGTCGCGCGACGAGCGCGGCTATGGGCGCCGCCGCGACGAGGACGGCGATACGCCCATCGGTCTCGGCGAGCACGTTCCGGCCTTCATGCTGCGGCCGGCGGTGATCAAGAAGCAAGATTGAGCCGCAGATCGCGACCTCGGCCTTAACCCTCCGTCCACGCTCCTTAAGGTAGCTTGCGGCGTCCGACCCGAACGCCGACGCGACGGGGCGGCGATGGACGATGGGGATCGGATGAGCGAAGGGCTTTATGCCGACCGCGATCGCAGCTTCGCCCTGGCGCGCCGCGCTCAGGAGCTGATGCGCGATTACGGGCCCTCGGCGACACCGCGGGCCTACGCCGTCTGGTACACCTACGTCTCCGGCGATCAGCCGCTGATGAACGACGCGATCAAGCGTCTCACCGCGACGAACGCGGGATTGTCCGCCTCGGACGTCGACGATCTCTACGACAGCTATCTCGGCGGCTCGCGCTACGTCACGGCCGCCGGGGAGACCGGCGCGACGATGCTGACCGAGATCGAGGGCGTCATGGAGATGCTCGACCTCTCGCTCGGCTCGGCCGCGCAGTACGGCGAATCGCTGCGTGCGCTGAGCCACGACCTCTCGGTCTCGACGCTGAACCGGGCGCGCCTGCGCGAGATCGTGGCCACCCTGGTCGCGACGACGCGGGAAGTCGCCTCCAACAACCGGACCCTCGAGGCGCGGATGCGGGAAAGCCGCACCGAAGTCGAATCCCTGCGCGAGAAGCTCGAGGCGACGCGGATCGAGAGCCTGACGGATCCGCTGACCGGGCTGGCGAACCGCAAGCATTTCGAGGAGATGCTGCACAAGGCGCTCGATCGCGCCTCGCTCGGCACGTCCTCGAGCCTCGTCGTGCTCGACATCGATTTCTTCAAGCGCTTCAACGACCTCTACGGCCACCTCACCGGCGATCAGGTGCTGCGCCTGGTCGCCGTCGTCATGCGGGAAAGCGTCGAGAAGGGCGCGATGCTCGCCCGTTTCGGCGGCGAGGAGTTCGGCATCCTGCTGCCCGGCACGAACCGGGAAACGGCCTACGCCATCGCGGAGAAAGTCCGAACCAGCGTGATGGGCCGGGAGCTGATCAAGCGCTCGACCGGGGAATCGCTCGGGAAGGTCACGATCTCGCTCGGCGTGGCGTGCTACCGCCGCGGCGACACGCCGGTCTCGTTGCTGGAGCGTGCGGACCTGTGCATGTTCGCCGCCAAGCGCGCCGGCCGCAACCGCACGCTCGACGATGCGACCACGGCGGACCTCGTCGCCGCAGTCGCCTGATCGCGGGTTCAGGCCGAGGCGAGCAGCCGCTCCGGGCCGACCGGCGTGATCGCGACGGACTCGCCGCAGCCGCAGGCCGAGGTCTGGTTCGGGTTGTTGAAGACGAACTGCGAGGCGAGCTTGCTGGACTGGAAGTCCATCTGCGTGCCGAGCAGGAACAGCAGCGCCTTCGGATCGACGAAGACCTTCACGCCGCGATCCTCGACCATGTCCTCGCCGGGCTTGCGATCCTCGGCATATTCCATCGTGTAGGACATCCCGGCGCAGCCGCCGTTCTTCACGCCGACTCGCAGGCCCGCGATCGGCCGGTCGGCGTCGGCGATGATCGCCTTGATGCGGTCGGCTGCCGCATCCGTCAGCGACATGACCTTGAAACTAGTGGACATCGGTGTCTCTCCGGCAGCCGGGTTCAAGGCCCGGGCGGTTGAGGGTGCGCGTACGGTCTTAAGATAAGGATCGCGCGGAGCACGGTCCATACCGCTCGGTGACGCTCACCACATGTCGAGGGCGACGCGGGCCTCGTCGGACATGCGGCTCTGATCCCACGGCGGATCGAACACCATCGTCACCGCGCAGGATTGGACGCCCGGGACCTTGGCAACCGCATCCTCGACCCAGCCCGGCATCTCGCCGGCGACCGGGCAGCCCGGAGCCGTCAGCGTCATGTCGATCGCGACCTTGCGGTCGTCGTCGATGTCGACCTTGTAGATCAGGCCGAGCTCGTAGATGTCGGCTGGGATCTCGGGATCGTAGACCGACTTCAGCGCGGCCACGATATCGTCGGTCAGCCGGTCGAGCTCGGCGCGCGGTACGCCCTCAGCTCCGGCGACCTTCGGCGTGTTGGCGCCTCCGGTGATCGTCGCGTCGCTGCTCATGTCCATCTCCTCATCGGGCCGCCGCGGCGGGGCGGCGACCCAGTCCAAACGCTCAGGCGAACATCATCTCGGCGCGGGCGAGCGCCTCGGCCAGTACGTCGATCTCGGCCTGGGTGTTGTACATCCCGAACGAGGCGCGGCAGGTCGAGGTGACGCCGAAGCGGGTGAGCAGTGGCATCGCGCAATGCGTGCCGGCCCGGACCGCGACGCCCGAACGGTCGATCACCGTCGCGATGTCGTGGGCATGGGCGCCCTTCATCTCGAAGGCGATGACGCCGCCCTTGCCCTTCGCGGTTCCGATCTGCCGGATCGCATTCATCGCGCCGAGCCGTTCCTGGGCATAGGCGGTGAGCGCGGCCTCGTGCGCCGCGATCTTGTCGCGCCCGACCGACATCATGAACTCCAGCGCCGCGCCGAGGCCGACGGCCTCGACGATCGCCGGCGTGCCCGCCTCGAACCGATGCGGCGGATCGTTGTAGGTGATCGCCTCCTGGCTGACCGTGCGGATCATCTCACCGCCGCCCTGGTAGGGCGGCAGGCGCTCCAGCCATTCCTTCTTGCCGTAAAGCACGCCGATCCCGGTCGGGCCGTAGACCTTGTGACCGGTGAAGACGAAGAAGTCGCAATCGAGCGCCCGCACGTCGACCGGCTGATGCACCGCGCTCTGCGCGCCGTCGAGCAGCACCGGCACGCCGTGGGCGTGGGCGATGCGGACGATCTCGGCCGCCGGCGTGACCGTGCCCAGCACGTTCGACATCTGCGTGATCGCGACCATCTTGGTGCGCGGCGTGAACAGCTTCTCGTAGTCCTCGACGAGGAAGTTGCCCTCGTCGTCGACCGGCGCCCACTTGATGACGGCCCCGCGGCGTTCGCGCAGGAAGTGCCAGGGCACGATGTTGGAATGGTGCTCCATGATCGAGAGGATGATCTCGTCCCCCTCCCCGATCATCCCGGCCCAGCCCATCGACGCGGCCACGAGGTTGTAGGCCTCGGTGGCGTTGCGGGTGAAGATGATCTCGTCGGTCGACGCGGCATTCAGGAACTGCCGCGTGGTCTCGCGGGCACCCTCGAACCCCTCGGTCGCGGCGTTGGCCATGAAGTGCAGGCCGCGATGGACGTTGGCGTAGCCGCTCTCCATGCACGCGACCATCGCGTCGATCACCGCGCGCGGCTTCTGCGACGAGGCGGCGTTGTCGAGGTAGACCAGCGGCTTGCCGTAGACTTTTTCCGACAGGATCGGGAATTGCGCCCGGATCGCCTCGACGTCGTAGGTAGGCTGGCGGAGAGGAGCGTTCATGGTGTCGGCCTCGAACCGGCGGTCTTTCGCAAGCATCGCCCCTCCAACCTGCAGCCTCGTCCAGAGGTGCCGAAGCGAAGCGGAGGCCTCGACGGAGGTCTCCAGAGATAGTGCGATCCCTCGTCTCCTCCTTCGAGGCCCACCGACGTGGGCGCCTCAGGATGAAGGTCTGGGAGGGATCGCGGTCACATCACCCATTTTTCAGGATGCGCGCGACCGGGGCCGATCACCCCCGCGAGGCCAGCCAAGCCTCGATCTCGCCGATGAGTGCCGCGCGGGCGCCCTCATGCGTGACCGACTCCACCGTTTCGCCGACGAAGGCCTGCACCAGCAGGCTCTCGGCGATCGGCTTCGGCAGGCCGCGCGCCATGAGGTAGAACAGCAGGTCCTGGTCCGGGGCGCCGCAGGTGGCGCCGTGGCCGCAGGCGACGTCGTCGGCGAAGATCTCGAGCTCCGGCTTGTTCATCATCTGCCCCTCGTCGGAGAGGAGCAGGCAATCGGACTTCATCTTGCCGTCGGTCTTCTGCGCGATCTGGCGGACGATGATCTTGCCCTGGAACACGCCGGTAGCGTCACCGTCGATCACCGTCTTGAACATCTCGCGGCCGACGCCGCCGACCGCCGCATGGTCGGCCAGCAGCGTCGAGTCGGCGAGCTGCCCGTCGCCGAGCATCGCCGCGCCGTTGACGACCGCGTTCACGTTCTCGCCGGCCACGTGCATGTAGATCTGGTGGCGCGACAGCACGGCGCCGGTGACGAGGTTCACCGTCTCCAGCCTCGACTCGTCGTCGAGCCGCACGCTGATGGTCGAGAGCGCGATCGCCTTGTCGCCCTCGCGGTTGATCCGCGCGTGCCGGAAGGCGGCATGCTTGCCGACATGGACGTCGAGGGCGTCGTTCGGCTGGTAGGTCAGCCCGTTCGGGCCCTCGTGCGTCTCGAGCAAGGTGAACTCGGCGCCGTCGGCGACCTCGACCAGAACGCGCGTCGCGGTGGAGAAGCCCTCCGCCCCGGCGCCGACGAAGCGCAGGTGCAGCGGGGTGTCGACCTTCGCGCCGGCCTCCACCGAGATCAGCGCGCCGTCGGCAAGGAAGGCGGTGTTCAGCTGATAGATCGGGTTCTCGCGGGCCTGCGCCACCGGCGCAAGGTTCTTCAGGCGCGCATCGCCCCGGCTCAGGGCCTCGTTCAGCGGCGATACCGAGACGCCGGCGGGCACGCGATCGAGATCGGACAGCTCGCGGATCAGGTGGCCGTTGACGAAGGTCAGTCGCACCGCCTCGATTGCCGAGAACGCGGTCGCGGAGGCGACGGCGGACGTGGCGAGGTCGAGCGCCGGCGTCTCGGCCGGCGGCGCGGCTTCCTGCATCGCGGCACGCAGGTCGGTGTACTTGAACGCCTCGACGCGGCGGCTCGGCAGGCCGGCGGCCTCGAAGAAGCGGAACGCCTCCTCGCGGGAGATCGCGGTTTCGCTGCCGAACCCCTTGCGGGCGGTCTCAAACAGGGTCGAGAGACCGGTCTCGGCGCTGGTGCGGAGATTGGCGATGTCGGCCATGGGCTTACGCAGCCTCGTTGGTGCGGTACTCGGCGTAGCCGGAGGCCTCGAGTTCCTTGGCGAGCTCCTTGCCGCCGGTCTTCACGATGAGACCCTTCGACATGACGTGCACGGTGTCGGGCACGATGTAGTCGAGCAGGCGCTGGTAGTGGGTGATGACCAGGAACGAGCGGCCCTGCGCGCGCAGGGCGTTGACGCCCTCGGAGACGATGCGCAACGCGTCGATGTCGAGGCCGGAATCCGTCTCGTCGAGCACGCAGAACTTCGGCTGCAGCAGCGCCATCTGCAGGATCTCCATGCGCTTCTTCTCGCCGCCGGAGAACCCGACGTTGAGGGCGCGGCGGAGCATGTCCTTGTTGATTTCGAGCTTCTCGGCCGCCGCGTTGACCTGGCGGATGAAGTCCGGGGTCGCGATCTCGGCCTCGCCGCGGGCGCGGCGCTGGGCGTTGAGGCAGGCCTTGAGGAAGGTCATCGTGCCGACGCCCGGGATCTCCAGCGGATACTGGAAGGCGAGGAACACGCCGGCCGCCGCGCGCTCGTCCGCGCCCATCTCCAGCACGTTTTGGCCGTCGAGCAGGATCTCGCCGTCGAGGACCTCGTAGTCCTCCTTGCCGGCGATGACGTAGGAGAGCGTCGACTTGCCGGAGCCGTTCGGACCCATGATCGCGGCGACCTCGCCGTCGTTCACGGTGAGGTTCAGGCCGTTGAGGATGCGGTTGTCCTCGATCTGCACGACGAGGTTCTTGATTTCGAGCATGTTCGCGTAGTCCCGAAGATGGTGTGCGACGGTATCGCCCTGCGGCCCCGTCAGAGAAATTTTTGAAGCGCAGCGATCACGGCGACGGCGGCCGCGATGATCGCCCCGAGCTTCACGGTCATTCGGAGTTCGAGTTCGCGCAGCGAACCGTCGATCCCCGTCTTCAACGCCTTGAGGTCCAACCTCAGCGTCTTCTCCATATCCGCCAAATCCGCCTTGGTCGCGGAATCGGCGATGATCATGTCGCGTGCCGGTTCAGCGCGCGCGACGGCCTGCTCGCGTCCGACACCCACCTGTTCGAGCCGTTGGGTGAACTTCAGGGTGTCGAACGCGAAGGCCATGGCGTGTTGCCTACCCCACCGAGCCTTCGAGGCTGATCGAGATCAGCTTCTGAGCCTCGACGGCGAACTCCATCGGCAACTGCTGCAGCACGTCGCGGACGAAGCCGTTGACGATGAGCGCGGTCGCCTCCTCCTCGGAAAGGCCGCGCTGCAGGCAGTAGAACTTCTGGTCCTCGGAGATCTTCGAGGTGGTGGCCTCGTGCTCGAACACCGCGGACGCGTTCTTCGACTCGATGTAGGGCACGGTGTGCGCCCCGCACTGGTCGCCGATCAGCAGGCTGTCGCAATTGGTGAAGTTGCGCGCGTTCGAGGCCTTCTTGTGCGCCGAGACGAGGCCGCGATAGGTGTTCTGCGAGCGGCCCGCCGAGATGCCCTTCGAGATGATCCGGCTGGTGGTGTTCTTTCCCAGATGGATCATCTTGGTGCCGGAATCGACCTGCTGCATGCCGTTCGACACCGCGATCGAGTAGAACTCGCCACGGGAATTGTCGCCGCGCAGGATGCAGGACGGGTACTTCCAGGTGATCGCCGAGCCGGTTTCGACCTGCGTCCACGAGATCTTCGAGTTGTCGCCGCGGCAATCGCCGCGCTTGGTCACGAAGTTGTAGATGCCGCCCTTGCCCTCGTTGTCGCCCGGGTACCAATTCTGGACGGTCGAGTACTTGATCTCGGCGTCCTCCAGGGCGACGAGCTCGACCACCGCAGCGTGCAGCTGGTTGTCGTCGCGCTTCGGGGCGGTGCAGCCCTCAAGATACGAGACGTAGGAACCCTTGTCGGCGATGATCAGCGTGCGCTCGAACTGGCCGGTGTCGCGCTCGTTGATGCGGAAGTAGGTCGACAGCTCCATCGGGCAGCGCACGCCCGGCGGGATGTAGACGAACGAGCCGTCCGAGAAGACGGCCGAGTTCAGCGTCGCGAAGAAGTTGTCGGTCACCGGCACGACCGAGCCGAGGTACTTCCTGACGAGGTCCGGGTACTCGCGGATCGCCTCCGAGATCGGCATGAAGATCACGCCGGCCTTCGACAGCTCGGCCTTGAACGTCGTCGCGACCGAGACGGAGTCGAACACGGCGTCCACGGCGACCCGGCGCTCGGGGGCGATGCCCTCCAGCACCTCGACCTCGCGGAGCGGGATGCCAAGCTTCTCGTAGGTCTTCAGGATCTCGGGGTCGATCTCGTCGAGCGACATCGCCGCCGGACGCTTCGGCGCAGCGTAGTAGTAGATGTTGTTGTAGTCGACCTTGTCGTAGGCGACGCGGGCCCAGTCCGGCTCCTGCATGGTCTGCCAGCGCTTGTAAGCGTCGAGCCGCCAGGCGAGCATCCACTCCGGCTCGTCCTTCTTGGCCGAGATGAAGCGCACCACATCCTCGGAGATGCCCTTCTCGGACTTCTCCATCTCGATGGTGGTCTCGAAGCCGTACTTGTACTGGTCGAGGTCGATCGAGCGGACCCGATCGATGGTTTCCTGCACGGCAGGCATCAGCGTCTCCTAAGCATCGCCGGTTTCAAGGACCGGAGGCTTCCATGTGAGATGGCGTCGGCGCGGCGCTCAGGCCGCAAGCCCTCGCCGTCTATATAGGGTCTCGACGACCCGTTCGAAGGCACCGAGGAAGCGCGCAGTGTCGCCCTCCCCCGTATTCCAGCCGAGGCTGACGCGTAGCGCCCCCGCGGCCAGCGCAGGGCTCACGCCCATCGCGGCCAGGACCGGCGACCGCGCCACCTTGCCCGACGCGCAGGCCGATCCCGACGACACCGCCACGCCGGCGAGATCGAAGGCGATCAGGGCGGTCGGCGCATCGAGCCCCGGCACCGCGAAGCACAGGGTGTTCGGCAACCGCTCGGCGTCACGGCCGAACACCACCCCGTCCGGCGCGCGGGCCAGCACCGCCTCCTCCAGCGCGTCGCGCAGCTGCGCGAGGCGCCGGGATTCCGTATCGAGCGCGAGGCGGGCGATCTCCGCCGCCTCGCCCATCCCGACGAGCCCGGGAAGGTTCTCGGTGCCGCAGCGCAGCCGCGCCTCCTGGCCGCCGCCGCGGACGAAGGCCGCGTCGAGCTGCGCGTCGTCCCGCAACACCAGCGCGCCGACGCCCTTCG
Organism: Methylobacterium sp. J-092; assembly: GCF_022829325.1. Taxonomy (NCBI): domain Bacteria; kingdom Pseudomonadati; phylum Pseudomonadota; class Alphaproteobacteria; order Hyphomicrobiales; family Methylobacteriaceae; genus Methylobacterium; species Methylobacterium sp. J-092. The sequence goes on from NZ_JAKSXU010000041.1 coordinate 10,925, forward strand.
GCGCCGAGAACTTGTGCCCGGACAGGGTCAGCGCATCGAGCCCGAGCGCAGCGAAATCGACCGGGATCTTGCCGACCGCCTGCACTGCGTCGCTGTGCACGAGGGTGCGGCCGTGCCGCCTCGCCAGGGCCACGACGGCGGCGATCGGCTGCACCACGCCGGTCTCGTTGTTGGCCGCGTGCACCGAGACGAGCACGTCCAGGTCGCGAAGGGCGTCGAGCCGCGCCGCCAGCGCATCGAGGTCGAGCACGCCGGAAGCCAGGGCCGGAAGCACCTCGACGGCGTCCGCCGGGAAGCGGTGGCCGGCGGTGACGCAGGGGTGCTCGGTCGCGCCGATCAGCAGGCGCGTCGGTGCGGCGCTCCCCCGCCGGCGGAGCGCGCCGGACAGGACGGCGTTGGCCGCCTCGGTGCCGCCGCTGGTGAAGGTGACCTGAGACGCCGCGGCACCGACGAGGCGGGCGAGCTCGTCGCGGGCATCCTCGAGCATCGCCCGCGCCGCACGCCCCTCGGCATGGACGGAGGACGGGTTGCCGGGCAGCGCCAGCGCCCGCACGACCGCGTGCGACACCGCCGGACGGACCGGAGACGTGGCGTTGTGGTCGAGATAGGCGCGGTCCGCTGTCATCCGTTCTCCGACTGGCGAAAGATGCGACATTTCCTTGCTTTGGCACCGGGTTGGCGTGCTAAGCCGCGCCGTCGACACGGTTTCGAACCGCCGAACGGCGTTTCCAGGCTGGTCGGGGAAGACCCCGCTGCCGCGCTGTTTAGAACAGTTCTAATCGCCTAGAATTATTCTAAGAGCGCTTTTACGTCGGGCGCGGGGCGAGTCAAGGCGGTCGCGCGACCGCGCAGGTCGAGGCGTACACGGCCATCCGGGCAGGCGGACTCGCCCGGCATGGCCACAGGAGTCGAGGACACTATGCCCGAGGTCATCTTCACCGGTCCCGCCGGCCGACTGGAGGGTCGCTATCAGGCCCCCAAGAAGCGGGGCGCGCCGATCGCGATCGTGCTGCATCCGCACCCCCAGTTCGGCGGCACGATGAACAATCAGATCGTGTACAACCTCTTCTACACGTTCGCCAATCGCGGCTTCGCGGCCCTGCGCTTCAACTTCCGCGGCGTCGGCCGCAGCCAGGGCGCCTTCGACCACGGCTCGGGCGAGCTGTCGGACGCCGCCGCCGCGCTCGACTGGGTGCAGTCGGTCAACCCCGAGGCCAAGTCTTGCTGGATCGCCGGCGTCTCGTTCGGCTCGTGGATCGGAATGCAGCTGCTAATGCGCCGCCCCGAGATCGAGGGCTTCATCTCGATCGCCGCGATGGCCAACCGCTACGATTTCACCTTCCTTGCGCCCTGCCCCTCCTCCGGCCTGTTCGTGCACGGCTCCGAGGATCGTGTGGCCCCGGCCCGCGAGGTCATGCCGGTGATCGAGAAGGTGAAGACCCAGAAGGGCGTCATCATCGAGCACCAGATGGTCGAGGGCGCCAACCACTTCTTCGACGGGCGCGTCGACGAGCTGACCCAGACGGTCGACACCTACCTCGACAAGCGCCTCGGCAAGAAGGAAGAGGTGGCCTGAGGCCACCTCTTTCGAGCGGGCCTCGCAGCGGGCAGGCGCCGTACGGGCGGCCTGCCCTTTTTCCCGCCTCGCGCCCGCGACCGGATCACGCCACCGCGCGATCGGCCGGTGCGGTCAGCACCACCGGCACGGCCGGTGCGCCTTCCCATTCCGAATGCGCCGGGATCGATTCGCCCTTCATCACGATGGTGAGGGGCCGAAGCCGCGCGTAGTCGCCGACCTTGGTGTCGTAGAGCACCGTCGAGAATGCGCCGACCGAAACGCCGCGGCCGATCACAACGCGGCCGACCTTCATGATCCGGTCCTCGTAGAGGTGGGTCTGCAGGGCGGCGGTGCGGTTGATGGTGGCGAAGTCGCCGATCGTCACGCAGTCGAACTCGGTGATGTCGGTGGTGAGCATGCACACGCCCTCGCCGACCTTCACCCCGAACAGACGCAGCGCCCAGGGCAGGAACGGCGTGCCCTGGAGATGCTCCAGCAGCACCTTGCCGGCCAAGCCCCAATAGGCGACCGCGATGGCCTCGGTGCGCATCGCCCACCACGACCACATCGGCCGCATGCCGGGCTGATAGACGCCCATCAGCGCCCACTTCATGCCGATGACGGCGGCTGACTGGATCAGCGCGATCGCGACGCTGACCGTGACGAAGCTGACGGCGAGCCCGCTCCAGTCGCGCTCGAGGATCGCCGGGTAGAAGTACCAGTCGATCGCGGTGATCGCGAGGGTGATGTACAGCATCGGCGAGAACGAGGTCGCGAACGCCTCGAACACGCCGCGGCGGAGCTTGACCAGCGTGCCCGGCTCGTAGGTCTGAGCCAGCGTTCCGACGTCGACGCGCTGGCGCGACGGCAGCTTGATCGGCGGCGAGCCGAACCAGGTGTCGCCCGGCGCCATCTCCTCGTTGGCCGGCGGCTTCGACTTGATGCCGATCAGCACGTCGTCGGGGATGTCGGCGCCCGGCGGCACCACCGCGTCGTTACCGACGAACACCCGCGCGCCCGTGCGGGCCGGCTGGAGGTGCATCCAGCCGCGGCGGATCTCCTCCTCGCCGTAGACCACCTCGTCGGCGATGAAGTTGCGGCTGCCGACCTCGGCGAGGTCGTGGCGGCTGCCGAGGTTGGTCGAGATCTCGGCGCCCTCCCCCATGCGCGCGCCCATCAGGCGGTACCACGCCCGCATGTAGACGGTGGCGAACAGCGAGGAGAGCGTCTCCAGCGTCACCTCGGCGGCGAGCGCCACCGACCACTTGCGCAGGTAGAAGCCGGACCAGATCGAGTAGGTGCCCGAGCGCCGCCGCGGCAGCACCAGCCAGCGGATGCCGGCGATGAGCAGCACCGTGCCGGCGGTCATCAGCATGGCGGTGGGCCATGTCAGCAGCGGCAGGTACCAGTGGTAGTCAATGTCGGTGATGTCGGAGAGCGAGTCCGAGATCTGGTCGAAGATGAAGAACGCCGGGAAGATCGGCAGCAGGCCGACGGCGGGGATCGCGCCGAGCAGCAGGAGGTAGATCGCCCCGAAGCCGGCCCGGCGCCGGGCCGAGGCCGGGGCCTGCTCCGGAAGCTCCGCGACGTCGGCCATCCCGACCTTTCGTCCGGGCGAGCCGTCCCAGCGCTCTGCGGCGCCGATGCGCGTGCCGGCCGGAACGGTGGTGAGGTCGGCGATCTCGGCGTTGTCGGCGATCACCGTGTCATGGCTGAGGACGCAGGAGGTGCCGACCGCCACGTCCCGGCCGATCTCAACCCGTCCGATCACCAGCTCGTTGCCGACGATCTCGGCGTTGGCGACGACGAGGCGGCCGCCGAGCGACGCGCCGTCGCCGATCGAGAGCAGGTCCGGGGCGCCGATCTCGATGTCGGAGATCAGGGTGTCGCGGCCGACCTTCGCGCCCATCAGCCGGAGGTAGACGGCGATCGCGGGCGAGCCCTGCAGCCATTTCACGTGGACCAGCGGCGCCAGGCGCTGCGCCAGCCACCAGCGGAAATAATACGCGCCCCAGAGCGGGTAGCGGCCGGGCTTCGTGCGGCCGAGGACGAGCCACTTGGCCGCGACCGCGATGGTCGCCGTCACCGCGTTGATCGCCACGTAGACGAGGAGCAGCACGCCTAGCTCGCCGAAGAAGCCGAGGCCGCCGCCGGTGAGCAGCAGGTAGGTGACGAAGATGCCGAGCCATTGCGCGGTCGCGAGCGCGATCACGAACGGCAGGGCCACCGCCTGGGCGAGCCCGCACAGCGCGCGGCGCCGGAGCGGCGGCGGCACGAAGGCGAGGTCGCGGATCGCGGTCTCGATGCCGGCGCCGCCGGTGCGGGCGATCAGCGCGTCCGAGATCCGGCGCAGGGTGCGCTCGCGGTAGACGTCCTGCAGCGTGATGCCGGCGAGCGCCGGGGCCTCGCGCACGGCTCCGACGAAGCGGGCGGCGAGCAGCGAATGGCCGCCGAGGTCGGAGAAGAAGTCGCCCTCGAGCGCGATCGGCTGGTTGCCGAAGACCTGCTTGGCGGCGGCCAGCAGCGCCGCCTCGGTCTGGTTCTCCGGGGGCTCCTGCTCGCCGTCGGCATCGACGATGGTGAGCGTTGCGACGCGAAGCGCCTTGCGGTCGACCTTGCCGGAGGTGAGGCGCGGCAGAACCTCGGCCGCCTCGAAATGGCCGGGCACCATGTAGGGCGGCATCTGCTCGGCCAGCGTCCGGCGCAAAGCCGCGCGGTCAAGGTCGTGGCCGCGGTCCGGCACGATGAACGCGACCAGCCGGTCGACGCCGTCGTCGTTGCGCAGCACCACCGCGGCCTGGGCGATCCCGGGCTGGGCCTGGATCCGCGACTCGATCTCGCCGAGCTCGACGCGGAAGCCGCGGATCTTGACCTGATCGTCGATGCGGCCGTGGAACAGGATGTTGCCGCCGGCGTCGAGCGAGACCGCGTCGCCCGAGCGGTAGAGCAGCGGGTCGGCGCCGTCCGAGGCGTAGGGGTTGGCGATGAACTTGTCCGCGGTCAGCTCCGGCCGCTGCAGGTAGCCCTTCGCGACGCCGGGCCCCCCGATCAGCAGCTCGCCCGGCTCGCCGCGCCCGAGCAGGCGCAGGTCCTCGCCGGCGACGTAGACCGAGTAGTTCGCGATCGGGCCGCCGATGGTCACCGGCACGCCCGGGCGCATCTCGGCGGCGGTCGCGACCACCGTGGCCTCGGTCGGCCCGTAGGTGTTGAACAGCTTTCGCGAAGGCGTCGCCCAGCGTGCGACCAGCGGCTCGGGAAGCGCCTCGCCGCCGAGCAGGATCAGCCGCACGCTCGGCAGGTCTGCGGTGATCATCGCCAGCAGCGTCGGCACGGTGTCGATCACAGTGACCCCGGCCTCGGCGATGATCCGGGGCAGCGACTCGACGTCGCCCATCATCGCCGGGCTCGCGACGAACAGCGTCGCGCCGACGAGGTACGGGACCCAGATCTCCTCCATCGAGAGGTCGAAGGCGACCGAAGCGCCCTGGAAGACCACGTCGTCCGGCGCCATCCCGTAGAGCGCGTTTCCGGAGCGCAGGAAGTGGCAGATGTTGGCGTGGCTGATGACGATGCCCTTCGGCACGCCGGTCGAGCCGGAGGTGTAGATCAGGTAGGCGGGATGCTGCGGCGTCAGGCCGCCGGCGCGAAGGTCCGGCGTCGCCGCGTCCGCGGGCGTGCCGGCGAGCAGCGCATCGAGCGTCAGGGCCGGCGCGACGTCGGGCGCGCCCGGGGCCAGCGCCTCGGAGACCAGCAGGGCCTTCGCGGCGGCGTCGCCGAGGCAGACCGCGACCCGGTCGGCCGGCGCCTCGGCGTCGAACGGCAGCCAGGCGGCGCCGGACAGCGTGATCCCGATCTGGGCGGTGAGCAGGTCCGGCCCGCGCGCCATCCACAGGCCGACCACGTCGCCCGGCCCGATCCCGCGATGTGCGAGACCCGCCGCGATCCGTCCGGCGCGGGCGAAGACCTCGGCATAGGTGAGATGCGGGTGCCGGCCCGACGCGTCCTTGGCGGCGCCGTCGATCAGCGCCGGATGGTCCGGCCGTGCCCGCGCGGTCTCGGCGAAGATCTCGCCGAGAACCTCGTCGCGGATCAGGTCGGGACGCACCGCGCCGCGCAGCACGGCCCGGTCGGACGGGGTCGCCGCGGGGTGCCGGTCCGCTTCGGGCCGGATCATCTCGCCGAGGCTACTCATCGCATGCTCCGCTGCCAGCTCCGGGCGGAGCTGGGTTCCCGTCTGTCTCGCATGCGCACCCGGCCGGCGATCGAAGCGCGTTCCTGACGCGGGATCGTGCCGTTATCGAGGCAGTCCGCCCATCGGGTCGAGGCCGTGCGAACCGGCCCCGAGACCTCGCTGTATACCGGACCTTTGAACGGGTCTTGAACGGTCGGCGACAAACCTCAGGCCCAGCGCCATCCGGCCGCGTCCACGACGAGCACCGAGCCCTGGCGGACGGCGATCCGCGGGGCGGCCTTGATGTCGAGGTGGCCGAGCGCCACCAGCATCGCGCGGGCGACGCCGCCATGGGCGACCACGACGGTGGCCGGCGCCAGGTCGGAAAAGACCGGCGCGACGCGCTCGGTCAGCATCGCGTAGCTCTCGGCGCCGCTGCCCGAGGGGCGATAGCCCCAGCGGTCGCGGTCGCGCGCGCCGGCGCCGCCGGGATCGCGACGGCGGATCTCGGCCCAGGTCTGCCCTTCCCACGCCCCGAAATGGATCTCCATCAGCCGGGGATCGCTGCGGTACTCGGTCGGCGCGAGGCCGAGGCGGTCGCGCAGGATCTCCATGGTGCGCCGCGTGCGGCTCAGGGGGCTCGCGATGAAGTCGGCCTCGGCGAGCCGGTCGCCCGCGAGCGCCGCGAGCCGGTCCGCGGCGTCCGCCGCCTGCCCCTGCCCGACGGCGTTGAGGCCGATGTCGCGCTGCCCCTGCAAGCGCCCCTCGGCGTTCCAGTCGGTCTGCCCGTGCCGGATGAAGTAGATCGTCGGGATGGGCCTCACGCTCCGGCGGTTCCGGTCGGCGCCCTCACCGGTCGCGTCCTAAGCGAAGGTCTCGCGGCGGCTGCGCGGGCGGGTTCATGAGGGTGGCGTCCAACGGGCATGGCGGTCTGAAGGGCTCGGGTCGCCCTCGGATGCAAGGCGGGTGCCCGATCTAGGCCGGGACGCGATCGGTCGGTAGAAGGTCTGTCCATGAGCAAGAAGCACCGCAAGACGGATCGGCGCCAGAAGGCGGGGACAGCCGGTGTGACAAAGTCGCCGGACCGTTCCGTCGAGGATGCCCGGCGCAAGGCGCCCTCCTCCTCCCTGTGGGCGGCCGCGACGGCCGAGATCGCAGGCATCGCGCCCGCGCTGATCGATGCGCACGGTCCCGCCTCCGTCGCGGCGGCCGATGGCATCGTCACCGTCGCGCCGGGCAGCCGGTTCGATCTCGCGAAGGTCGACGCCGACGCCGACGGCGGCTTCGACAAGGACTGGGCGAAGGCGGCGCTCGCCACCGAGCGCACGCGGATCCAGGCGCTTCAGGAAAAGCTCTACGCCGAGCGGCAGCGCAGCCTGCTCGTGGTGTTCCAGGCGATCGACACCGGCGGAAAGGACGGCACGATCCGCGCGGTCCTGGAAGGCGTGAACCCGCAAGGCTGCACGGTCGCCTCGTTCAAGGTGCCGTCGACCGAGGAGCGCGAGCACGACTTCCTGTGGCGCTACCACCAGCGCACGCCCGGGCGCGGGATGATCGGCGTGTTCAACCGCAGCCACTACGAGGATGTGCTGGTCGTGCGCGTGAAGGGCCTGGTGCCGGAGCCGGTCTGGCAGGCGCGCTACGGCTTGATCAACGACTTCGAGCGCCTGCTCACCGAATCCGGGACCCACATCCTGAAATTCTTCCTGCACATCTCGAAGGACGAGCAGAAGCAGCGCCTGGAAGCGCGAATCGCGAACCCGGACAAGCACTGGAAGTTCGATCCGGCCGACCTGGTCGAGCGCAAGTCCTGGGATGCCTATCAGGCGGCGTTCTCGGACGCGCTGACCCGATGCTCGACGCCGCATGCGCCCTGGCACGTGGTGCCGGCCAACCGGAAGTGGTTCCGCAACCTCGTCATCGCCCGCACCATCGCCGACACGCTGGACGCGATGGACCCGCAGTTCCCGGAAGCAGTGGCGGGCATCGCGGATCTGGTCGTGCCGGACTGACGGCGCCGCGAGGCACGGTTCGGGATGGTGTTTCCCGATTATCCGAAGCGGATCTTCGAAGCCTCCGAGCTCTCCGATGGGACGCTCCGGTTCCTCGCCCTCGCGGGAGCCCTGCTCGCCTACTGGCTTCCGCCTTTCGTCGCCCTGAACGAGCCCGAGGCGAGCCTGCACCCTGACCTGCTGGCTCCCCTCGCTCGCATGATCGTCAAGGCGGCCGAACGCACGCAGGTCTGGCTCGTGACCCATTCCGAACGGCTGGCCGACGCAATCCTCGACGAGCGGGGCGCGAAGCCCCACCGCGTGATCAAGCGCCAGGGCGCGACCTGGATCGCCGGGCTGAAGCTGTCGGGGAATTTCGAGGACGGTGATTGACGCCGGCCTTCGCCGGCGCGCCCGCCCTCAATCCTTGTCGAGGCTCAGGTCCGGCGCCTCGGGGTTCTTCATGCCGACCACGTGGTAGCCGGCGTCGACGTGCAGGATCTCGCCGGTCATGCCGCGGGACATGTCGGAGATCAGGTAGGCGGCGGTCTCGCCGACCTCGCCGATCGTCACCGTGCGCCGCAGGGGGGCGTTGTACTCGTTCCACTTCAGAATGTAGCGGAAGTCGCCGATGCCGGAGGCGGCGAGCGTCTTGATTGGGCCGGCCGAGATCGCGTTGACGCGGATGTTCGAGGGGCCGAGATCGGCGGCGAGGTAGCGCACCGAGGCTTCGAGCGCGGCCTTGGCGACGCCCATGACGTTGTAGTGCGGCATCCACTTCTCGGCGCCGTAATAGGTCAGCGTCAGGAGCGAGCCGCCGTTCGGCATGATCTTCTCGGCGCGCTGCGCGACGGCCGTGAACGAGTAGCACGAGATCATGAGCGACTTGGTGAAGTTCGCCTCGGTCGTCTCGACGTAGCGCCCGGTCAGCTCGTCCTTGTCCGAGAAGGCGATGCAGTGGACGACGAAGTCGATGCCCTCGGGGAAGATCTCGGCGGTCGCCGCGAACACCGCGTCGATCGAGGCCGGGTCGGTGACGTCGCAATGGCCGACGACGTGGGCGTCGAGCTCGCGCGCCAGGGGCTCGACGCGCTTCTTCAGGGCGTCGCCCTGGTAGGTGAAGGCCAGCTTGGCACCATGGGCATGCGCGCTCTTGGCGATGCCCCAGGCGATCGAGCGGTTGTTGGCGACGCCGAGCACGAGGCCGCGCTTGCCCGCGAGCAGGTTGCTGCCCGGCGCGGCGTCCCTGCCCGCGCCCTGCTCGTCCGTTGCGTCGAAAGCCGCCATGCCACACCCGAAAATTCGCTTCGGCACCCGGGACTCCCGGCCGCCCCGCTTGACGGGGCGGCGGTCTCGCGCCGGAGGCATCCTTAGCGGAGGCGCGTCGGGGACGGAAGTCCGCCGGATCGGCGCGATACGCCGCCGGCTACTCGGCCCGCGCGGTGCGCCGGCTCCTCACGAACTCGGTCAGGGCCGCGTCGTCCGCGGGCAGCTGGATCGCGGTGACGGCGAGCAGGTCGCCGCGGGTGCCGTCCTTCTTCGGCAGGCCCTTGCCGCGGAGGCGGAAGGTGCGGCCGGACGAGGTCATCGGCGGCATCTTCATCTCGACCGCGCCGGTCAGGGTCGGCACGCGGATCGCGCCGCCGAGCACCGCATCCTCGAGCGGCAGGTCGACGGTGGCGCGCAGGTCCGCGCCCTCGACGGTGAAGCGGGCATGCGGCAGCACCCGGATCGTCAGCAGCGCATCGCCCGGCTCGGAGCGCGGGCCGCCGGGCGAGCCGAGGCCGCGCAGGCGGATCGTCTGCCCGTCCACGACGCCCTTGGGGATCATCACGTCGAACTCGCGGCCGCCCGGCAGGCCGACCCGCAGCTTCTCCTCGCTGCCGATCTGCTCGAGGGTGACGCCGAGCTCGGCCGCCACGTCCTCGCCGCGGGCGGGCGGGCGCTGGCCCGGCCCGGCGCCGCCGGCGCGGAACGCCTCGCCGAACAGGTGCGAGAAGATGTCCTCCCCGACGCCCCCCGCCGGGCCGCCGCGGCCGCGGGCCGCGTTGTTGAAGTCGAACCCGCCGGCGCGGCCGCCGCCGAAGCCCTCGAACCCGGTCGCGCGCGGCTTGCCGTCGGCGTCGATCTCGCCACGGTCGAACTGGCGGCGCTTCTCCGGCTCGCCGAGGATCTCGTAGGCGGCGTTCGCCTCGGCGAAGCGATCCTTCGCCTTCGCGTCCTTGTTGGTGTCCGGATGGTAGGTCTTGGCGAGCTTGCGGTAGGCCTTCTTGATCTCGGCCTCGCCAGCGCCCTTGGGGACGCCCAGCACCTCGTAGGGATTGCGCATCGGTCTCTTGAACTTCGTGGTTTCGCGCCGGCTGTGGAGCAGCGGCCATCCAGGCCGCATGTGGGCGGCCTGTTGCTCTCGCGCAACGTAGGGGCGACGAGACTCGGCGCAAGCGCGGCCGGCGTCAACCCGAACGCGTCACGCGGCCGAGCCGCCTCGCATCGTTCGCGCTCAGCTCGTCTTGCCCGATCCAGCCTTGCCGGTGCGGATGCGCTTGAGTTCCCACTCGCCGCCGGACGGCTTGCAACCGGTGCCGCGCACGAAGCGGTTGTTCCCGGGGGCGATCACGCTGGCGAGGAAATCGCGGCAGATCAGGTCGTGGGCGACGTAGGGCAGCCCGGTCGGGTTGATCGTGCCGCGCAGGCTGGTCTCGGGATTGTCCCACTTCACCGGCTTGCCGTTGCCCTGCGGGTCGAGGGCGACCGAGAGCGCGGCGTAGGCGCGGCGCCAATCCTCTTCGCCCAGGTCCGAGCCGAAGCTCGTCGGGCGCCGGCTGATGCTGCCGGTGACGATCGGCTCGTCGGCGACGGTCTCCGCCCGGGCTTCGGGATTGGCATCCGCACGGAAGATCAGGAGCGGCTGGCTGCAGCCGCAGACCATCGACGCGAGACCCGCGGCCAGTGCCACCGGCGCGAGCCGCCCCGCCCGCGCTTCCGCCCGCGGCATCGCCGCAGCCCCTTCCTTCTTGTCGCGACGACGCATTACACCTGAACCCGAGACCCTGAACCCAAGACGAGATGGCGCGTAAGTGTGCTCCAACGTCGGTGCCCCCCGACCCGGATCTCACAACGGAGGATTAAGTCGTGGACGCGTTAAAGATCGATGAGTCGGGCGGGCGCGATGCGGTTCCGGATGCCGCCGACTTCACCCTGAGCGACGATCCGTTCGGCCTGTTCGCCGCCTGGATGGCCGAGGCGACGGCGTCCGAGCCCGAGGACGCCAACGCGATCGCGCTGGCCACCACCGGCACGGACGGCCTGCCGGACGTGCGGATGGTGCTGCTGAAGGGCTTTGACGAGCGCGGCTTCGTCTTCTACACCAACGTCGAATCGGCGAAGGGCGAGGAGCTCGCCGCCAACCCGCAGGCCGCCTTCGTGCTGCACTGGAAGAGCCTGCGCCGGCAGATCCGCGTCCGCGGTCCGGTGTCGCGAGTGACGCCCGAGGAGGCGGACGCCTACTTCGCCAGCCGCCACCGCGACAGCCGGCTCGGCGCCATCGCCAGCCGTCAGTCGCGCCCGCTCGCAGGCCGCGACGCGCTGATGGCGGAGGTGGCGGAGCTGTCGGCCCGCTACGAGGACGGGCCGGTGCCGCGGCCGGAGAACTGGACCGGGTTCCGGATCGCACCGGTGGCGATGGAGTTCTGGCGGAACGGCGACTATCGCCTGCACGACCGCGTCCGGTTCACCCGCAACGGCGAGGGCTGGGACCGGTCGCGCCTCTATCCCTGAGATGCCGCTACGGGATCAGGGCCGGCAGCGGCGGCGCGACGCCCTCCGGCAGGGCGGTGCGGGCGACGTTCATCGTCATCGCGAGCAGGGCGTAATAGCCGTTGATCCCGGTGAGATCGATCGCGCCCTGCTCGCCGTAGAGCGCGACGAGGGCCGCGTAGGTCGGGTCGCTCACCGCCTTGTTGCGCTGGAGCTCGGTCGAGAACGCGTAGACCGCGGCTTCCTCGGCCGACATGCCCTCCGGCCGCCGGCCCTCCGCGATCGCCTGCGCCACGTCCGCGTCGACGCCGGCCTTCAGCGCGATCGGATGGTGGATCTGCCACTCGATCTGCTGGCTCCACTCGCGGGCGACGATCAGGATGGCGAACTCGCTGATGCTGAGCGGCAGAACGCTGTCGTAGCGCAGGTATAGGCCCATGTCGCTCGCGCGCAGCATCAGGTCGGGGCTGCGCAGCAGCGGCACGAACGGGCCGAAGACCGGCGTCCTGCGCGCTGCGAAGAACGCGTCCGATGCCGCGAGCTGCGCCGGGGTGAGCCGATCCGCGGGAATGGCGGGCATGCGGTCGGTGGGGCGGGCCGTGGTCGGCATGAGGGGGCGATCCGGTGCGAGGGGCTGCGGAGCCCCGGTGATCCCGCCGCATCGGTGCCCGGTCAAGCGTCCCCGCCGGTGTTGCGACGCGGCGAAGTCCCTGGATTTTCGGGCCGGCTGCGCTTAGACCTTGGGCTCAGCGCGGCGGCCCGCCGGGGTGCCCCGGCGCCGACCCCGATCGGAAGCGAGGCACGGCCTTGGCCATACCCGGAAACGAACGCCGTCGCGTCATGCTGCTCACCGGGGCGAGCCGGGGCATCGGCCACGCCACCGTCAAGCGCTTCTCCGCGGCGGGATGGCGGGTGATCACCTGCTCGCGCCATGCCTTTCCCGAGAACTGCCCATGGGAGATGGGCCCGGAGGACCACCTCCAGGTCGACCTCGCCGACGCCGAGGATACCGTGCGCGGGGTCCGGGAGGTCGCCGAGCGGCTGTCGATCGAGGGCGGCCTGCTCCACGCGCTGGTCAACAATGCCGGCATCTCGCCCAAGGGGCCGAACGGCGAGCGCCTCGGCGCCCTGCCGACCGACTTCGCGACCTGGCAGCAGGTGTTCCAAGTGAACTTCTTCGCGCCCGTGCTGCTCGCCCAGGGCCTGCGCGACGAGCTCGCCCGCGCCAAGGGATCGATCGTCAACGTCACCTCGATCGCCGGGTCGCGCGTCCACCCGTTCGCGGGCGCGGCCTACGGCACCTCGAAGTCGGCGCTGGCCGGCCTGACCCGCGAGATGGCCGCCGATTTCGGGCCGCTGGGCGTGCGCGTCAACGCGATCTCGCCCGGCGAGATCGACACCGCGATCCTGTCGCCCGGAACCGACAAGCTGGTCGAGCAGATCCCGCAGCGCCGCCTCGGCACGCCCGACGAGGTCGCCAAGGCGATCTACTTCCTGTGCACCGAGGCGTCGTCCTACGTGAACGGCGCTGAGCTGCACATCAACGGCGGGCAGCATGTCTGACCGGCTGTCCCGCTGGTTGCTCCTCGTCGTTCTCGCCGCCACGCCCGCCGCCGCCGAGCCGGCGGTCACGATCCTCGATCTGCCGTTCCAGGCGACCGCGATGCGCGGGCCGCGGAGCGAGGTCGCCGTCGCGGTGGCGACGTCCGGGCTGATCCCGCTCGCCCGGCCGACGGCGGCGCCGGCCGCGCCGGACGTCGGCGAGGAGGAGAGCGCGCCCCTTGTCCTGGTCTGGGGCAAGGAGGGCGGCGCGGCCCTGAGCCTCGTCGACGGCGCGATCAGGACGACGCTGCTCGGTGCCGAGGCGATCGACGGACTGACGGCAGCCGAGACGCCGCGGGGGGCCGTTCCGGGCTCGCGCCGTACGCTGTCGGGTGCGGCCTCCGCCTACCTGACCGGGGCCACCCGCGCGATCGGCGCCGCCCCCGCGGCGGCGGGCCTCACCATCCGCGAGCGCCAGCCGGTGGCGATGGGCGCCGATCCGAAGCCGGTGCCGGTCTCGACCGTGACGGTCGCCGCCGGCCCGGACGCGACCTTCGCCCTCGCGAGGCCGCGCGCCGTGCGCCTCGCCGGACGCCAGGCCTTCGTCGCGGCGACGCTCCACGGCGGCGATGCGTCGGGTCTGGCCCTCGTCACCCGCGCCGGCATCGGCGACTGGGCCGTCACCGCCCGGACGCTGTCCCAGGACGGCGCTCCGCTGCGGATCGCCGCCGTCGCCGACTTCACCGGAGCCGGATTACCGCAGGTCGCCGCGGTTCTGGCGAAGGGCGAGCGCCTCCAGCTCTGGACGCCCGCCGTCGACGCCTTCACCCTCGCCGGCGAGGCGCCGGGCTACGCCTCCGGCCCGGGCGACGTCGATCTCGCCGCCGCGGTCGAGGGCGAAGGCAGCGCGCAGGCGGACCTCGCTCTGCCCGTCGCCGACAATTCGGCCATCGCCCTGGTCTCGCTGAAGGGCGGCATCAGGGAGCGCGCGCGGATCGCGCTGCCCGCCCCCGCCGCCTACGGCGTCGCCGCGCTCGGGCGCGGGACGAAGGTGCGCATCCTCGTCGGCCTGTCCGACGGACGCGTCGCGGTCGTCGCGCCGGATGGGACGAAGCCGTGAGCGAGGCCGATGCGCGATTGTTTCCCATGCGCCCCTTCGTCGGCGCGTCGATCGCGGTGATCCGCGGCGACCGGGTGCTGCTGGCGGCGCGCGCCAACGCGCCGATGCGCGGCGTCTGGACCCTCCCCGGCGGGCTGGTTGAAGCCGGCGAGGCGATCGCCGACGCCGCCCTGCGCGAGCTCAAGGAGGAGGTCGGCCTCGACGCCGAGATGATCGGCGTCCTGCCGCCGACCGAGATCATCCAGCGCGAGCCCGACGGTCGCGTGCGCCATCACTACGTCGTCCACCCCCATGCGGCCCTCTGGATCGGCGGCGAGCCGGAGGCCGGCCCCGAAGCCCTCGCCGTCCGCTGGGCGACGCGCGACGAGATCGCCGACCTCGAAACGACGCCGGGTCTCGCCGACACGCTGGCGGACGCCTTCGCAAAGGTCGCTGCCCGTCGACCCGGGGACCGCCCGTGATCGGCAAGCCGTCCTTCCTGCACCTCATCCTGCCGGTCCTCGCGGTCGGCGCCGGCTTCGCCGTTTCCGCGCACGCTCCGGCGCTTGCGCAGCAGCGCCCCCCGGCGCGGCAAGCCCCGAAGCCTGCCGAGAAGGAGCCGCCCCCGCCGCCCCCGGAGCAGGCCGCCCCCTACGACCGCGACCTGACGCGGCTGTCCGAGATCATCGGATCGCTGGCCTTCCTGCGCGAGCTGTGCGCGGGTGCCGACGCCGCCGAGTGGCCGAACCGGATGAAGGCGCTGATCGAGGCCGAGGGCGTCACCCCCGGGCGGCGCGACCGCCTCGCCGGGGCGTACAACCGCGGCTACCGCGGCTACGCCTCCACCTACCGCGTCTGCACGCCGGCCGCGCACGAGGCGGCGGGCCGCTTCGTCGCCGAGGGGGAGCGCCTGTCGCACGCGCTGGCCGGCCGTTTCGGCGGTTGATGCAAACCGGCCACACGGCAGAAGCATCCGGGGAAACCGTCGTATTCGACCATCCGCGTTAACCGCTTCGCAATTCCCGGCTGGTCGCGGACCCGTGAGCCGCCTATCATCCTTTCCGTACGCCGGGCCTCCAGCCCGCGCGCAACGGATGCGACGCGCCATGCAGAACAGCACTCAGACCGCCCCGTTCGAAGCCGACGTGGACGAGAAGCGCGCCGCCCTGGGCTACGTTTCCGAGGCGTTCGCCGAGGGCTGCCTCGACGGTCTCGACGGCGACTGCATGGCGCAGGCGGCCCTGTTCGCCGCCTTCCAGGAACTGGTCATGACCTACGGCGAGGAGGCGACCGCCCGCTACGCCGAGGGATTCCCCGAGCGCATCCGCGGCGGCGCCTTCACCACCGCGCTCCAGCACTGATCCCGATGCCGCGGCTGGCGCGGGCTCAGGCCCGTGCCAGCGCCTCCTCGAAGGTCACGGCCTCGCCGCGCGACGGCGCGGTCAGCACACCGTCCCACATCACGCGGGCCCCGCGCACCACCGTCCCCACCGGCCATCCGGTCACGGTCTTGCCGTCGTAGGGCGTCCAGGCGCTCTTCGAGGCGATCCAGGCATTGCGGATCGTCTCGCGGCGCTTGAGGTCGACCACCGTCACGTCGGCGTCGTAGCCGATCGCGAGCCGCCCCTTGCGTGCGATGCCGAACAGGCGCTTCGGCCCGGCGCTCGTCAGGTCGACGAAGCGCTCGAGCGACAGCCGTCCGGCCGCGACGTGGTCGAGCATGATCGGCACCAGCGTCTGCACCCCGGTCATCCCCGAGGGCGAGTCCGGATAGGGCTTGGCCTTCTCGTCGAGCTGGTGCGGCGCGTGATCCGAGCCGAGGATGTCGGCGACGCCCTGCCCGAGACCCCACCAGATCCTTCGGCGATGCGCATCGCCGCGGACCGGCGGGTTCATCTGCACGAGCGTGCCGAGCCGCGCATAGGCCTCGTCGCCGTCGAGGGTGAGGTGATGCGGCGTCACCTCTACGCTCGCCACGTCCTTGTGGTCGGCGAGGTAGTCCATCTCGTCGCCGGTCGAGATGTGCAGGATGTGGATGCGGGCGCCGGTCTCCCGCGCCAAGGCCACCAGCCGCCGCGTCGCCGCCATCGCCACCTCCGGCGAGCGCCAGACCGGGTGCGAGGACGGGTCGCCGGGGACGCGGAGATCCTTGCGCGCGCGCAGCATCGGCTCGTCCTCGGAGTGGAAGGCGGCGCGGCGGCGGATCGCCGTGAGGATGGCGCGCACGCCCGCATCGTCCTCGACCAGCAGCGACCCGGTCGAGGACCCGACGAACACCTTGATGCCGGCGGCGCCGGGCAGCCGCTCCAATTCGGCGAGCTGCGCCACGTTCTCGTGGGTGCCGCCGACCCAGAACGCGAAATCGCAATGCATCCGGTGATGCGCGCGGGCCACCTTATCGGCGAGCGCGTCCGCGCTGGTGGTGAGCGGGTTGGTGTTCGGCATCTCGAACACGGCGGTGACGCCGCCCATCACGGCCGCCCGCGAGCCGGATTCGAGATCTTCCTTGTGGTCGAGGCCGGGCTCTCGGAAATGCACCTGGGTGTCGATCACGCCGGGCAGCAGGTGCAGGCCGGCGCAATCCTGCCGCTCGGCACTGGCTGCCTGCGCGAGGTCGCCGATCGCCGCGATGCGCCCGCCGCGGATGCCGAGGTCGGCAAGGTGCGTGCCGTCCTGGTTCACCACCGTGCCGCCGGAGAGGACGAGGTCGAAGGGCTGGTCCATCGGGGATGCCATCGGAAACGCCTTGGTTGAGGCCGGGTCCCGGGCGGCTTATGTCACGCCTCATCCTCGCGCAATCGCGCGGCCTGGAAGGCCCGATCGGGCCGAGTGAGGACTTGCCATGCCGATTGCCCTGCTGCCGGACCGCGCCCTCGTCACCGTGACCGGGCCGGACGCCACCGCCCTGCTCCAGGGCGTGATCACATGCAACGTCGAGACGCTGGGCGAGGCGGAGGCGCGCCTCGGCGCCCTGCTGACGCCGCAGGGCAAGATCCAGTTCGACTTCCTGATCTCGCGGATCGCCGACGGGTACCGCCTCGACGTGCCGGCCGAGCAGGCTGCGGCGCTCGCCAAGCGCCTGACCCTCTATCGCCTGCGCGCGAAGGTCGAGATCGCGGTCGATCCGACCATCGCCATCGCCGCATCCTGGGACGGCGCCACCACCGCCGCCGAGGTCGACGCCGTGGCCGACGCCCGGGCCGAAGGCCTCGGCGCGCGGCTCTACGCGGCGGCGGGCGCCTTCTCCGCGGACGCGTCCGAAGCGGAGTACCACGCCCACCGCATCGCGCTCGGGATCCCCGAGGGCGGGAGCGACTTCCCGTTCAGCGACGCCTTCCCGCACGAGGCGCTGATGGACCAGCTCGGCGGCGTCGACTTCCGCAAGGGCTGCTACGTCGGCCAGGAGGTGGTCTCGCGGATGCAGCACCGTGGCACAGCCCGCACCCGCATGCTGCCCGCCACCTATCCCGCGGGCGAGGCGGCCGCGCCCGGCTCCGAGATCACCGCCGGTGCCAAGGTGCTCGGCGTGACGGGGAGCCGTGCCGCCGGGCGCGGCCTCGCAATGCTGCGCCTCGACCGGCTCGCCGACGCGATCGCGGCCGGCGAGCCGCTGCGCGCCGACGGCAAGGTGCTGACCGTGGAGCGCCCAGCCTTCGCCAGCTTCGCGATGCCGGACGCCGCGGCGGGCTGAATGACCGAGGCATCGCATCCGGTCGAAGGCCTCGTCCGCCATCCCGACGGCTGCGCCCGGTGCTGGTGGGCGGGGCTCGATCCGCTCTACGTCGCCTATCACGACGGCGAATGGGGCGTGCCCGAGCACGACGGCCGCGCGCTCTACGAGAAGCTGATTCTCGATGGCTTCCAGGCCGGGCTGTCGTGGATCACGATCCTGCGCCGGCGCGACGGCTTCCGCCGCGCCTTCGCCGCGTTCGATCCAGAGGCCATCGCGCGCTTCACCGAGGCCGACGTGGAGCGGCTGATGCAGGACACCGGCATCATCCGCAACCGCGCCAAGATCGTCGGCACCGTCGCCGGCGCTCGCGCCTGGCTGCGGATCGAGGAGCGCGGCCCCGGTTTCTCGCGCTTCCTGTGGGATCACCTGCCGGACGGCCGGCCGATCCAGGGCAGCGCGCGGACCCGCAGCGAGATCCGGACCGAGACCGACGTGTCGCGGCGGATCGCCAAGGCGCTGAAGGCCGAAGGCTTCGCTTTCTGCGGCCCGGTGATCGTCCACGCCTTCATGCAGGCGGTCGGCATGGTCAACGATCACCTCGTCGGCTGCCACCGCCACGCGCCCTGCGCCGCGCTGGCGGAGCCGGGCCGTTGAGCGCGCTGCAGCCGCGGGCGTGGCAGCGGATGCTCTCGGGCCGCCGGCTCGATCTGCTCGACCCCTCCCCCCTCGACATCGAGGTGGCCGACATCGCCCACGGGCTCGCCCGCGTCGCCCGCTGGAACGGGCAGACCGCGGGGCCGCACGTCTTCTCGGTGGCGCAGCACTCGCTGCTGGTCGAGGCGGTCGGCCTGCATCTCACGCCCGGGTGCACGCCGGCACAGGGCCTCGAGCTGCTGCTGCACGATGCGCCGGAATACGTCGTCGGCGACATCATCTCGCCGTTGAAGGCCGCGATCGGCGATTCCTACAAGGGCGTCGAGCGCCGCCTGCTCGCTGCGATCCGCCGGCGCTTCGGGCTCGAGGCGCCGACCCCGGCCTTCGCCCGCCTGGTCAAGCGTGCGGACCGGGTGGCGGCGCATGCCGAGGCGGTGCGGCTCGCCGGATTCGCGCCGGACGAGGCGACGCGCTACTTCGGGCGGCACGAGACCCTGCCCGAGCCGGTCCTCGCCCTGCTCGACCCCTGGCCGACCGCGCAGGCGCAGGCCCGTTATCTCGACCGTTTCGCCGAGCTCGCGAAATCCTGACACCCGACCCAGAACCCGGACCCGAGATGCCGACGCTGCACGTCTGCCCCCTGTCGCGCCTGCCCGAAACCATCGCGGCGACTGGGGCGAGCCACGTCCTGACGCTGCTCAACCTGCCCTCGGCGCCGGAGCGGCCGGCGACGATCGCCGAGGGCTGCCACGCGGTGGTCGGCGTCAGCGACATCGCGGTCGCGACGGACGGGTACGTTCTCCCGGCCGAGGACCACGTGCGCGCCATCCTCGACTTCGTCGCGGCGTGGCCGCGCGAGAAGCCGATGGTGATCCACTGCTACGCCGGCATCAGCCGCTCGACTGCCGCGGCCTACATCGCCGCCTGCGCCCTCGATCCCGCCCGCGACGAGGCCGAGGCCGCCGCGGCGTTACGCCTCGCCTCGCCGTCGGCGACGCCGAACCGCCTGTTCGTCGAGATCGCCGACCGGCTGCTCGGCCGCGACGGCCGGATGGTCTCGGCCGTCGCCGCGATCGGCCGCGGGGCGGACGCCTTCGAGGGCACGCCGTTTCGTTTCGAGCTCGGCTGACCGGTCGAGCCCACCGGCATACCGGTGTGGCGCAAACGTCGCCGCCGGAGGGAAAAACCGCGTGTCTCCGCCCGCCGCGAAGGCACGTGGGGTTGTGGCGGTCGCCGCCTCCGCCTTAGAACCGCACCAAAGGATCCTGTAGGGATGACCGAAAGCCGACCCGACGCGACCGCGATCGCCGCCGACACGCCCTTCGAGAAGGCCCTGGAGCAGCTCGAGGACATCGTCCGCCGCCTGGAGAAGGGCGACGTGGCGCTGGACGAATCGGTAACGATCTACGAGCGCGGTGAGGCGCTGAAGCGCCACTGCGAGATGCTGCTGAAGCGGGCCGAGGCCCGCATCCAGCGCATCACCCTGACACCCGACGGGCGCGCCGAAGGCGTCGCACCCCTGGACGTCGATTGAGATGCGCCGTGCCCGAGCACCGCAGCCTCGTTCGGCGTTCGAGATCGATATGAGGCCGAACCCGTGACGCAGACCCCCTCGATGCCGGCCCCCTCGATTTTGGACGGTTTGTCCGAGACGTCCGCGTTGCGGTTGCTTCCGGAGAGCGATCTCCGGGCGGTGGCGGACGCGGTTCGCTCGGAGATGATCGAGGCCGTGTCGGTGACGGGCGGCCATCTCGGGTCGGGG
>NZ_JAKSXU010000076.1:0-99755 GCF_022829325.1 Methylobacterium sp. J-092
CACAAACACCAGGCCACCCGGCTCTCGCCAGCTGCCCCATCGCTCGTCATGTCGGTGGACCAAGTCCAGAACCGCGTCGCCGCCGCCCCGTCTCGATGAACAGGGGTATACGGACCACCCAGCAGCCCGTCAACAGCCAAATGCGGAGAAATCCATAAAATCCGCGACAGGCGTGTGACGCGGTCCTCCCGGGTTCCGACGACGACGGCAGGCCTCTCCGGGAAGTCGACTCATCCCCACCCGTCCTTTTCGCGCGTCAGTGGCTGCGGCTCTCGGACGGCAGGCGTCGGGCCACCGTCCGCGCGGATGGGAAGCCTGCCGAACCCTTTGACGGTGCGATCACGGGGTCTTCGCGAAACTGGACCGCGGAGTCGTTCGGCACGACATCGACGTCCGTCGGCCGGCCGGCCGGGCGATCGCCCGAGCTCCGCCATCTGCCGCCGATCGCGCGAGCGTCAGGCGCCTGGCCCACCCGGCATCGGGTTCAATCCCCGTACGCCCGCGCGGGCCGATCGAGATCGAGGGTGACGGTCAGGCCGTCATAGGCCGGCACCACGCCGGGCGGCAGCTTGGCCGCCAGCGTCGCGTGGTCGAGGTCGGTGTGGAGATTGGTGAGGATCGCGCGGCGCGGGCGCACGTCCGCGATCAACGCCAGCGCCTCCGAGACCGAGTAATGGGTCGGGTGCGGGGTCTCGCGCAGGGCGTCGATGATCAGCAGGTCGAGATCGTGGAGCCGCGCCCGGCTCGCCTCGGGCAGGAGGCTGAGATCCGGGATGTAGGCGGCCGGCCCGAGGCGGAACCCGAGGGCCGCCTCGTTGCCGTGCTCGACCGGCAGCGCCTCCGCCTCGATCGCCCCGCCCTCCCCGCGGACTGCGACGATCTCGTGGATCGGCAGATCGCGAAGGTCGAGGATCGGCGGGTAGGCGCTGCCCGGCGGCGTCTTGAAGCAGTAGCCGAAGCGGGCGCGGAGCAGGTCGCTCGTGAGCGTATCGGCATGGACCGGAATGCGCGCGCGCATCTGGATCACCAGGGGGCGCAGGTCGTCGATGCCGTGGGTGTGGTCGGCATGGGCGTGGGTGAACAGCACCGCATCGAGGCGCGTCACCCCCGCATCGAGCAGCTGCTCGCGCAGGTCCGGGGAGGTGTCGATCAGCAGCGTCGTGGCGGCCTCGCCCTCCCGGCGCTCGACGAGGATCGAGCAGCGCCGGCGTCGGTTCTTCGGGTCGTGCGGGTCGCAGGCGCCCCAGCCGTAGCCGACGCGGGGCACGCCGCCGGACGAGCCGCAACCGAGGATTCGCAGAGTCAGCGTCGCCATCCGGACCTCCCGCTCGGGTGGTATCCGAGGACGGCGCCGGTTGTCACGCGGACGGGCCTGCCTTCAGGTCCGCCTTGGCGAACAGGCGATGGAAGTTCGCGGTGGTCAGGCGGGCGAAGGCCTCCGCTTCGAGGCCGAGGGTCCCGGCCAGCGACCGGGCGGTGTCGGCGGTGTAGGCCGGCTCGTTGGTCCGGCCGCGATGCGGCTCGGGGGCGAGGAACGGCGCGTCGGTCTCGACCAGGATGCGGTCGGGCGGCACCTGCCGGGCGATGTCGCGCAGAGCCGTCGAGCGGCGGAAGGTGACGATCCCGGAAAACGAGACGTAGAGGCCGAGCGCGACGCCCGCCTCGGCCAGCCGCGCGCCCGACGAGAAGCAGTGCAGCACCGCCGAGAACCGGCCGCGGCCCATCTCGTCGGTCAGCACCCGCTCCATGTGGGCGTCGGCGTCGCGGGCGTGGATCACCAGCGGCAGCCCGGTCGCGCGGGCGGCCTCGATGTGGGCGCGCAGCACCCGCTCCTGAACCGGTTCGGGCGCCGCGTCCTCGTAATGGTAGTCGAGCCCCGCCTCGCCGATGCCGATGCAGCGCGGGTGGTCGGTCAGCGCCGCGATGGTCTCGGGCGCGACGTCCGGCTCCTCGGCCGCGCCGTGCGGATGGGTGCCGACCGTGTACCAGACCTCCGGGTGCGCCTCGGCGATGGCGCGATAGGTGTCGGCCTTGGCGACACGCGTCGCGATCGTGAGCATCCGGCCGACGCCGGCGGCCTTCGCCCGGGCGATCACGCCCGGAAGGTCGGCGGCGAAGTCGGGGAAGTCGAGATGGCAGTGGCTGTCGACGAGCATGCGGTCCGGGAGCCTGGGCGAGGGGTTCGGTGTGGCGGGAACGGCCGGCTCACGCAGCCGGTGCCTCGGGCTTCTCGAACCGCGGGAAGATCGGGCTCGGCGCCGGCAGCGGCGTTCCGGGCGTCAGGCGGCCGCCCTCCCCCACGTCGGCGAAGAGGCGCCGGTCGGCCGGCACCGCCAGCACGTCGAGCAGGCTCGCGGCCGAGCGCGGCACGAAGGGCTGCACCAGGATGCCGACCGCGCGCAGAACCTCCGCGGTCACGTAGAGCACGGTGCCCATCCGCTCCGGATCGGTCTTCTTCAGCTTCCACGGCTCTTCGGCCGCGAAGTAGCGGTTGGCGTCGGCCACCACCGCCCAGATCTCGGCGAGGATGGAATGGAGCGCGAGGTCGTCCATCAGCGCCCGCGCCCGCGCCGGCAGGGCGTCGGCGGCGGCGAGCAGTGTCCGGTCGGCCTCGGTGAAGGCACCCGGCTCCGGGACCGCTCCGGACACGTTCTTGGCGATCATCGAGAGCGAGCGCTGGGCGAGGTTGCCGAGGTCGTTGGCGAGGTCCGCGTTGATGCGGGTGATGATGGCCTCGTGGCTGTAGCTGCCGTCGCCGCCGAAGGGCACGTCGCGCAGCACGAAGTAGCGCACGGCGTCGACGCCGTAGGTGTCGGCGAGGTCGATCGGGTCGAGGACGTTGCCGAGCGACTTCGACATCTTCTCGCCCTTCGAGAGCAGGAAGCCGTGGCCGAAGACGCGCTTCGGGAGCGGCAGCCCGGCCGACATCAGGAAGGCCGGCCAGTACACCGCGTGGAAGCGGACGATGTCCTTGCCGATGACGTGCAGGTCCGCCGGCCAGAATTTCCGCCGTTCGTCGGCCTCGTCCGGGAAGCCGGTGACGGTGAGGTAGTTCGTCAGCGCGTCGACCCAGACGTACATGACGTGGCCGGGCCGGTCGGGCACCGGCACGCCCCAGTCGAAGGTGGTGCGGCTGACGGACAGGTCCTTCAGGCCGGAGCGCACGAAGCTCGCGACCTCGTTCTTCCGCGATTCGGGGCCGATGAAGTCCGGTTGCGCCTCGTAGAGGGCGAGCAGGCGGTCGGCGTAGGCCGAGAGCCGGAACAGGAAGTTCTCCTCCTCCATCCACACGACGGGGGTGTCGGTGGCGAGCGAGCGGCGGGTGCCGTCCTCCAGGAGGCGGGTCTCGTCCTCGCCGTAATAGGCCTCGTCGCGGACCGAGTACCAGCCGGCATAGGTGTCGAGGTAGATGTCGCCGTTGGCCTCCATCCGCCGCCACAGTTCCTGCGCGGCGGCGGTGTGGGCGGGCTCCGTCGTGCGGATGAAGCGGTCGTAGGCGCAGTCGAGCCGGTCGGCCACCGCCTGGAACCGGGCCGCCATGCCGTCGACGAAGGCGCGCGGCGTGGTGCCGGCGCGCGACGCCGTCTGCTGGATCTTGAGCCCGTGCTCGTCGGTGCCGGTGGTGAACAGCACCTCGTAGCCGTCGAGGCGCTTGAAGCGCGCGATCGCATCGGTGGCGACCACCTCGTAGGCGTGGCCGATATGCGGCGCGCCGTTGGGGTACGAGATCGCCGTGGTGATGCTGAAGGTCTTGGTGCTGTTCGTCTTGGCGGTCACGTCGGACATTCCCGGATACGCGGCTCTGCAGGATCGGCGCCGTTCCGGCCCGGCGTCGTGCGCGTTCGCCGGCGCCGAACCGGCACCGTTCGGGACGATGCTCTAGCCGGTCCGCACGGCGCCCGCGAGGTCCGCGAACAGCGACAGGACCACGGGCCGGCGATCGAGATTGTAGGTCGCGGCCTCGCGCGCCGTACGGCCGAACTTCTCACACACCTCGACCAGGGCCGCAAGGCGCGCCGGCGGCTCCGCCCGCCGGCGGTGGAGCTCGGCCGAGACGAAGCGCTCGACGGTCTCCAGGCCGGCCGCGAACAGGGGCTCGGCCTCGCGCCCGGCGAGCTTGTCGGCGAGCTTGAGGACGCGGCCCCAATCCGGATGGTCGGCGCGCGACAGCAGGGTCTCCATCTCGGCGACCAGCCCCTGCATCGCCGGATCGAGCATCGCGACGGCGCGCGCCACCGAGCCCTCGGACAGGTCGGCGGCCCGGGCGAGCGCCTCGGCGGAGGGCGCCGGGAACGGCGGCGGGAAGCCGGACACCACCGCCGCCACGGCGCCCGCGTCCAGGGGCCGGAGCGCGAGGGCGCGGCAGCGCGAGCGGATCGTCGGCAGGAGCCGGCCCGGCGCATGGCTGACGATGAGGAACAGCGCGCGGGGCGGGGGCTCCTCCAGCATCTTCAGCAGCGCGTTGGCGCCGTTGGCGTTCAGGTCCTCGGCGCTGTCGACGATGCAGATGCGGTAGCCGGCATTGCCCGCGGTGGAGCCGAACAGCTCGAGCGCCTTGCGCACCGCGTCGACCGGGATCCTGGTCGGCAGCGTCTTCGCGGTCGGCACCCGGTGGCGGCGCAGGGCCACGAGGTTCGGGTGCGAGAGCGCCGCGATCTTGGCCGTCACGGGATCGCCCGCGGCGATGTCGAGGCCGGGCGCGCGCGAGACCCCGTCGGGGTCGGCGAGCAGGCGGCGGGCGACGCGGTAGGCCAGGGTCGCCTTGCCGATGCCGGCCGGGCCGCCGATCAGCCAAGCATGGTGCAGGCGGCCCGACGCGATGCCCTCGGCGAAGGCCGCTTCCGCCTCGGCATGGCCGACGAGGCGCAGCGTCTCGCGCGGGCGGACGATGCCGGGAAGGTCGCCGGGCTCGACGTCGTCGGGGGCGCGATCAGGCGGCATCGGTGCGGCCTTCGGTGTCGGCAAGGAGGCCGGGCAGGCGCGCGGCGACCGCTGCGCGGACCGCGTCCGCGACGGCATCGGGATCGCGCGCCGCGTCGACGAGGACGCAGCGCGCCGGCTCGGCCCGCGCGATCGCCCGGAAGGCATCGCGGAGGCGGGCGTGGAAGGCCAGCGCCTCGGCTTCGAAGCGGTCCGGTGCGGCCTGCGCCCCTTGTGCCCCCTGCCCGGCCGCCCGCGCCCGCGCACGGGCCAGGCCAATTTCGGGGTCGAGGTCGAAGATCAGGGTGAGGTCGGGCCGCGTCGGCCCGACGACGACCCGCTCGAGCGCCGCGACGGCTTCCGCATCGAGACCGCCGGCGGCGCCCTGGTAGGCGCGGGTCGAATCCATGAAGCGGTCGCACAGCACGACCTCGCCCGAGGCCAGCGCCGGGCGGATCAGGCGGTCGAGGTGGTCGATGCGGGCGGCCGAGAACAGCAGCGCCTCGGCGAAAGGCCCGTAGGGCTTGGCGACCCCGGCGAGCAGCGCCGTGCGGATCTCCTCGGCGCGGGTCGAGCCGCCGGGCTCGCGGGTGGTCGTGACCGTGCGGTGCGCGCCGAGCGTCCGGGCGAGACGGGCCACCTGCGTCGACTTGCCCGCGCCCTCCCCGCCCTCGAAGGTGATGAAGACGCCGCGAGGTGTCGAAGCGGTCGGGGTCGAAGCGGTCATGGCTGCCGACGCGGTGGTGGCAGCATGGGGCCGCGCCTCTCGGTCCTCACGACGGGTTGGCGGCCTTCTCGCCAGGCTTGTCGCCGGCTTTCTCGCCCTTGCCCGCCTTATCGAAGGCGCGGCGGACGAGGCCGGTGCCGAACTCGAGCGCGGCATCCATCGCGCGCTGCTGGATGGTGCCGGCCTCGACGGAGGCGCCGGCATAGAGCGGCTGGTCGAGCGCCACCGCATCGCCGCGCATGATCTTCAGGCGGCCGACCTCGCGGCCCTCCTCCACCGGGGCGACCAGCGGCCCCTGGTAGACGGCGCGCGCCGTCACGCGATCGGAGGAGCCGCGCGGCAGCAGCACCCGCACCGGCTTCTTGGCGACCAGCGGCACCGATCCCGACGCGCCGCCGAACACCGAGGCCTCGGCCACCGTCTCGCCGGGGGTGAACACCTGCCGCGGCTCGAAGGCGCGGAACCCCCATTCCATCAGCTTGCGCGCCTCGGCCGCACGGTCCCGCGCGGTCTTGAGGCCGGAGATCACCATGATCAGGCGCTGGCCGTTCTGCACCGCCGAGCCGGTGAGCGCGTAGCCGGATTCCTCGAGGTAGCCGGTCTTGAGGCCGTCGGCGCCGATGTCGAGGGCGAGCAGCGGGTTGCGGTTCTGCTGCTTGATCTTGTTCCAGGTGAACTCGCGCTCGGAGAAGATCTTGTACAGGTCCGGGTAGGTGTCGATGATGTGCGCGGCGAGCCTGGCCATGTCGCGCGCGGTGACCCGCTGGTCGGGCGCCGAGTAGCCGGTGGCGTTGCGGAAGGTCGAGCGCGTCAGCCCGATCTCCTTCGCGCGCTGGTTCATGATGGCGGCAAAGGCCTCCTCGGAACCGGCCATGTTCTCGGCGATCGTGATCGCCGCGTCGTTGCCCGACTGGACCACAAGCCCGCGCAGCAGGTCCTGCATCTTGATGCGGCTGTTGACCTGGGCGAACATCGACGAGCCGCCGCCCCCCGCCCCGCCCCGGCGCCACGCGTCCTCGGTCACCGTGAACTCGGTCTCCATCGTCAGCCGCCCGGATTTGAGGGCGTCGAACACGATGTCGGTGGTCATCAGCTTGGCCATGCTGGCCGGGGCGAACGGCTCGTCGGCCGCCTTCTCGAACAGCACCGAGCCGGAATCGGCGTCGACCAGGATCGCGTGCGGCGCCGCGGTCTGGAAGACCTGCGCGCGGGCCGGCGTCGCGAGCGCGCAGGCCGCCGCCAGAAGGAAGACCCAGGTCCTGCGCATCAAAAGACTCCCGTGCGGCCGGGCCGCCACGCTCGCGAACATCCCGCCTCGGATAACAAGCGTGACCATATTACGGTTTCCGCGCCGGATCGAATGCGAAATGACGCAGCGCACCTGCCCGCGCACCGACCGAGGCGGGTTCTTCTACGATCCGAGGTTGCTTCGGGCCGAGATCGCCGGGACCTGAACGATCCCCCGGCCGCAGGGATACGCAGGGGGTCGGCCCCGGCCCGCCGGCCCTCCCCGCGACCGCGGGACCGCCAGTCGTCTCGCGGACGACCGGGCTCCGCCAGGACGGGACGGCGCCGGCTCGTCAGTAGATCCCGGCGAGCCGCGCGCCGCGCTTGTCGGCAGGCTTGCCGGGCGGCTTCGCGGCGAGGTCGACGCGGCTCTTCACGACTGCGCGGGCCGTTCCCTTGTCGCCCGAGCCCTTGTCGCTCGGGGCCGCGGCGCCCGTGAGCCGGGCCAGCGCGAGCTTGGCCGAAGGCGGCATCGCGGGCGGGACGGAGCCCGGCCGGGCCGCCGGCACCCGTGCGGGCACGGCCTGGGCCGTGCGCGTCGCGGGCGAAGTCGCGGCGAGACGGACCGGCGCGTCCTTGCCGGGGAGCCGAACGATCGGCGCGGAGGCCGTCGCCATGCGCTCCGCGGCCGGGTTGAGCCCCGCCACCCGCACCGGCGCCGGCCGGAACGCCTGGCCGCGCACGGCCGTCGGCTGCAGGGCGGCCGGCACGGCCACCGCCGCCCGCGCCAGCACGATCGGCGCGCGCACCGGATGCGGGGCGGGGGCCTCGTCGCGCTCCTCGCGCTCCGGTGCCGGCTTGAACGCCAGCGGCGCCGGCGTCGTGCGCGAGAACCGCTCCGGCTCCTCCGAGGGCCCGAGATCGGCCACCATCACCGGGGTGCGCACGCCCGCCGGCCCGCCGTCGGTGCGCAGCGTCGCCAGGAGCTTGCGGTCGTCGGAGCCAGCGACCGAGGCCTTGCCGAGATAGGCGACGCGCACGTGCGCGGTGCCCTTGTTGTGGAACTCGAGCGCCCGGGCGACCTCCTCCGAGACGTCCATGACGCGGTCGGCATGGTAGGGGCCGCGGTCGTTGACGCGCACCACCATCGAGTAGCCGTTCGCGGTGTTGGTGACGCGGACGTAGCTCGGCAGCGGCAGGGTCGGGTGGGCGGCGGCGATCGAGTGGCGGTCGAACACCTCGCCGTTGGCGGTCATCCGCCCGTGGAAGGCGGCGCCGTACCACGAGGCCAGGCCCTCGCGGACGTAGCCGCGGGCATCCTCCTTGGGCACGTAGGTGCGGCCGGCGACCACGTAGGGCTTGCCCGAGAAGCGGCGTCCGCCGCCCTTCGGGATCACGTCGCCCTCGTTGTAGAGGCGCGGGCTGGTCTTCACGCCGTATTTCGGGTCGAGCCCGTTGCCGGCGGGGCCGGCGAACTTCTGCGGGTTCGTGCTGCAGTTGGCGGTGGCCAGCGCGATCGCCGAGACCGCGAGCAGGCGCCGCAAGGGAAGCGGGCCGCGGCGCGAATCCGGGATTCGAAGAAGCGTCGAACGCGCCATGCCCACCGGATCCGCCTGTACGCCACGTGCCGAAGGTCCGGCCCGCACGGGAGCGGTCACGCCGGGGCGTCCGGCTCGCCCCCTGCACAAGGGGGCGGCGACCGAACGAGCCGACACTTGTCCGAACGCCGTAAAGGAAGCCTGAACGGAACGCGCCGCGCGCCGTCCGACCGCCGCGATTCACAGGGTTTCGCGTTCCCGCATCGCTTGAGCGTTCGGCGCCAAGGCGTTCCAGAATCGTTCAGAAACCGCTCGCACGCGGATCGGCGAGACCGGGCGGGGGCAAGGCCTGTACCCGTGATCTCGCCGGTGCGGTTGCGGAGCCTCAGCGCTGAAGCGGCTCCGAGAGCTGCTCGATCGAGCGGGCGCCGCGCTGCTTGAACAGCAGGTCGAGGGCTTCCAGCATGATCGCGTGCATCTTGGTGCGCTCGGCATAGGCGAGGTCGCGCAGCTGGTCGTAGACCGGCGGCTCGAGATAGACCGACATCTGCCGGGCGCGCTCCTTCAGGGTGGCGGGCCCGCGCTTCGGCGGGCTCGCGCCGCGGTCGAGCTGGACGATCTCGGCGGTCTGCGGCACGGCGCGCGCGGCCGGCACCGAGGCCGCGACGATCGAGGCGAGATTGAGCTTAGGCGGCTTCGACATGCTTCACCGCCTTGCCGGATCCTATCTGGCCCGAAACGGGCTTGCCCGAGACCGCCTGTCCCGATCCGACCTTGCCCGCCTGCGTGCGCTTCTCGATCCAGGACCACAGCCGGCGCACCTCGCCCGCCGCCTGCCCCTTCGGGTTGAACTCGGTGACGCCCTGGCCGACGCCGATCGCGTCCTGGTGGTCGGTGCGCGCCACGATGTTGACGTCGGGGAGGATGCCCAGCACCGCGAGGCCGTCGGCCGCGTCGCGGATGCGGTAGGAGCGCGGCGGCGTCTGGTTGAGGACGAAGGCGAACTTCTTCTCGAGCCGGTACACGGCGGCCAGCGTCGGCTTGAAGGCGCGCAGGTCCGCGGGCGTCGGCCGGCACGGGATGATGCAGAGGTCGGCGGCGCGGATCGCCGAGAGGGTGCCGGTGGAATCGACGCCGGGCGTGTCGATGAAGACGTAGTCGTAGGCCGAGTCCCGAAGCTGGGTCATCACGGCGTCGATCTGCGTCGCATCGATCTGCGCGACCTCGGGGCCCTCCGCGGTGCG
Organism: Methylobacterium sp. J-092; assembly: GCF_022829325.1. Classification (NCBI taxonomy): domain Bacteria; kingdom Pseudomonadati; phylum Pseudomonadota; class Alphaproteobacteria; order Hyphomicrobiales; family Methylobacteriaceae; genus Methylobacterium; species Methylobacterium sp. J-092. Next base: position 9,657 of record NZ_JAKSXU010000076.1, read on the forward strand.
GTGGTCGAGCCAGTCGGAGATCGTGGCCTGCCGGTCCATCTCCAGGATGCAGACCGAGCGGCCGGCCTCCTGTGCGGCGACCGCGAGCGAGATGCAGAGCGTGCTCTTGCCGCTGCCCCCCTTCTGGGTGACGAAGGTGATCGCTTTCATCGGCCGGTCCTCGGTTCAAGCTGCCTTGGCTCAAAAGCGCGCGCATGCGCGTCGCGGTGCGGCACGATCCGGCGTCCTGCCGGGCGCGGGCATGCCGCCGTCCCGTTCGCAGGCCAAAGCCGGAGTTGCGGCGCACGCGCTCCGGGCAACCTAGAATCGGGGAGCTCCGCGCGAAGGCGAGGATCCTGTGACCCAGGGATGCCGTGATCCCGATATCGCGTCGGTTATGGTTAAGAGGCCGTTAACGGAGGCGGGCCCCGTCTCGGGCCGGCCGGCATCCGCTCGCCATCCGCCGGCTCCGGAACGCGGCCCGAGACCCGGGATGCGGAGGGTTTTTCCAACCTCAAGTTTGTTTTCGAGGGCTCCCTGTCGGTTCTCACTTTTCTTAGAGGAAGCGATGCCTTAGATTGCTTTTCGAGGGCGCCATCCCGTCCGTCGATCGTACCTCAAGTTTATTTTTGCTGCCGCCGGCCTTTAGGAGTTGCATGGCACAGGCTCCGAACCCGCACTCCAACGACGAGCTCCGGGCTGTCCTCGACGCCTCCGGCGTCGTCGGCGCCTGGGTGCACGATCACTGGGCGGGGCGTCTCACGCTGTCGGGCGACTTCGCCGGCTTGCTCGGCCTCGATCCCGAGGTCGCCGCCGGCGGGGTATCGATCGACACGTTCCTCGATCGGACCCATCCCGAGGACCGCAGCCGGGTCGAGAGCTGCCTGCACGCGGCCGGCGAGATCGGCGGGCCGGTCGAGGCCGAGTTCCGGACCGTCGAATCGGCGGCGGGCGTGCGCAAGCTCCTCATCCGCGGGCGCGTCGAGCGCAATGCAGTCGACGGGACGGCGCAGGGGCGGGGCATCGCGATCGATCTCACCGAGAACCGGTCGGCGGACCTGCGCCAGACGGAGCGCCTCGTGAACCGCATGGCCGAGCACGCCATCGCGCTCCGCGCCCTCGCCGACGGCCTCGGGGAGGCGAACCTGACCAAGCTGATCGACGGCCTGATGATCGAGATCGGCTTCGAGCTCGCCAAGTTCCTGCAGGATCCGCGCGCCCTCGGCGAGATCCGGGCCGAGCGCCACCACTGATCCGGGCGGCCGCAGGCCGTTGGATCACGCTGCCGTGCGCGGTACTGTCCGGGCCTTGCTCGCCGGGAGGCCGCCATGCGCCGCGACACGATCTACGACCGCGACCTCGACCGGAATCCGGCCAACCACCAGCCGTTGACGCCGCTGGGCTATCTCGACCGGGCGGCGCGGGTGTTTCCCGACCAGGTCGCGGTGATCCACGGGCCCCTGCGGCGCAGCTATGCCGAGCTCTACGCCCGCTGCCGCCGCCTGGCCTCGGCGCTCGCCGCCCACGGGATCGGCCGGGGCGACACCGTCGCGGTGCTGCTCGCTAACACGCCGGCGATGATCGAGTGCCACTACGGCGTGCCGATGGCCGGCGCCGTGCTCAACACCCTCAACACCCGCCTCGACGCCGCGGCCCTGGCCTTCTGCCTCGATCATGGCGAGGCCAAGGTCCTCGTCGCCGACCGGGAGTTCTCGCGCGTCGCGCGCGACGCGCTGGCGCAGGCCGGGCGCAGCCTGCTGGTGATCGATTACGACGATCCGCACTATGCCGGCGCCGGCGAGGCCCTCGGCACCCGCGACTACGAGGCGTTCCTCGCCGAGGGCGATCCCGAGCACGACTGGGCGATGCCCGACGACGAGTGGGACGCGATCAGCCTGAACTACACCTCCGGCACCACCGGCGACCCGAAGGGCGTGGTCTACCACCACCGCGGCGCGGCGCTGCTGGCGCTCGGCAACGTCGTCACCGGGAGCCTGGGGCAGCACCCGGTCTATCTCTGGACGCTGCCGATGTTTCACTGCAACGGCTGGTGCTTCCCGTGGACGCTGTCGATCGTGGCCGGCACCCATGTCTGCCTGCGCCAGGTCCGGGCCGAGGCGATGTACGCGCTGATGGCCGAGCACGGCGTCACCCACCTGTGCGGGGCGCCGATCGTGATGCAGCTGCTGATCAACGCCTCCGACGCCGAGCGCCGCCCCCTGCCCCACCGGGTCGCGTTCTTCACCGCCGCCGCGCCGCCGCCGGAGGCGGTGCTGGCGGGCATGCGCGAGGCGGGCTTCGCCGTCACCCACCTCTACGGGCTGACCGAGAGCTACGGCCCGGCCGTCGTCAACGCGTGGCATGCCGAGTGGGACGACCTCCCGGCCGACGCGCAGGCCGCCAGGAAGGCCCGCCAGGGCGTGCGCTATCCCGTGCTCGAGGGCCTCGACGTGCGCGACCCCGAGACCCTGGAATCGGTGCCGGCGGACGGCCGGACGATGGGCGAGGTGATGATGCGCGGCAACGTGGTGATGCGCGGCTACCTCAAGAACCCGGCCTCCACCGAGGCGGCGTTCCGGGGCGGCTGGTTCCACACCGGCGACCTCGGCGTGAAGCACCCCGACGGCTACGTGCAGCTCAAGGACCGCTCGAAGGACATCATCATCTCGGGCGGCGAGAACATCTCCTCGATCGAGGTCGAGGACGCGCTGTTCAAGCACCCGGCGGTCGCCGCCGCCGCGGTCGTCGCCAAGCCCGACGACAAGTGGGGCGAGACGCCGTGCGCCTTCGTCGAGCTCAGGGACGGCGCCGCGGCCAGCGCCGACGACCTCATCCGGTGGTGCCGCGGGCGGCTGGCCGCCTACAAGATGCCCCGGACCATCGTGTTCGGGGAGCTGCCCAAGACCTCCACCGGCAAGGTGCAGAAGTACCTGCTGCGCGAGCGGGCGCGGCAGGAGCCGGGGCAAGGATCGTAGGGAGCCGAGGATCATGGCAGTCGACGCGGGCGGCGCACGCCGCCCGCGGGAGGCTCACCACTTGTAGCTCAGGCTCGCGGTGATGCGTCGGGCCTCGCCGTAGAAGCAGGCCGCCGTCGACTGGCAGGCCGAGACGTAGCGCTTGTCGGCGATGTTCTGAGCGTTCACCGCGAAGCGCCAGTTGTCGCGGGTGTAGTGCACCACCGCGTCGAACAGCACCCGCTCGGGCACCGTCAGGGTGTTGGCGGTGTCCGCGAACGAGCGCCCGACGTAGCGCGCGCCGCCGCCGAAGCCGAAGCCGCGCCACTCGCCCCCCGGGATCGTGTAGTCGGCGAACACGGTGGCCAGAGTCTCCGGGGTCGCGGTCGGCGCCCGGCCGATCACCCCGACGTCGCCGCGGGTGACCTCGATGTTGAAGGTCGTGAACGAGGCGGTGACGTTGAGGTCGCGGGTGAGGTTGGCCACGAACTGCGCCTCGAAGCCGCGCGAGCGCGTCTCGCCGAGCTGGAGCTGGTTGAGGTTGTTGCTCGGGTCGATCGTCAGCGAGTTGGCCAGGGTCAGATCGAAGGCGGCCAGCGTCAGGAAGGCGTCGTAGCCCGGCGGCTGGTACTTCACGCCGACCTCGTACTGGTCGCCGGTGGTCGGCTTGAACGGCTGGCTGAAGAAGTTCGTCCCGATCTGCGGGTTGAAGAAGCTCGCGTAGGAGACGTAGGGCGCCAGGCCGAAATCGAAGTTGTAGATCAGGCCGTAGCGCTGGGTGCCGGCGTTGGCGGTCTGGCGCGTGACGGTGCTGGCCAGCAGGTTGTTGACCTCGTTCGAGGTGAAGTCGCCGCGGCCGGAAAGCACCAGGGTCAGCTCGGGCGTGAGCTTGATCTGGTCCTGCGCGTAGAGACCGACCTGCTGGAAGACGTCGTAGTTGACCAGGTAGGGCGCCGCCGCCACGGTCGGCGAGCCGTAGTTCGGCGCCAGCAGGTTGAAGTTCGCGACCGCCGGGCCGACGAAGCCGCCCGTCGCCTGGTTGTCGTTCAGCTGCACGTTCTTGTAGTCGAGCCCGACCAGGAAGGTGTGCCGGAACAAGCCGTCGTCGAACCGGGCGACCGCGTTGTTGTCGACGTTGAACGCGCCGATCCGCGAGGTGGCGCGGAAGCGGTAGCGCGCCAGCTGCGTCTGCAGCGGGTCGGCGTAGCCGTTGATGCTGAACGAGTTGTCGTAGGACTCGCTGTACGCGTAGCGCAGGTTCTGCCGGAACGTCCACGTGTCGTCGAAGACGTGCTCGAACTCATAGCCGAGGCTGTACTGCGTCCGGCGATAGACGTTGTTGTCCTTGTCCTGGACGTTGTAGCTGCGCGGGATGCGCGCGCCGAACACGTCCGGGCGCGCCGTGCCCTGGTAGGGCAGGAAGGCGTTGATGCGGCCGGTGTCGTCGTATTGCAGGCTCGTCAGCACGGTGAGCGTGGTGGCGCCGTCCGGCTTGTAGGTGAAGCTCGGCGCGATGTAGCCGCGGTTCTCGTCGAGGCCGTCCACCTGCGTGCCGCCCTGCCGGCCGATGCCGGTCAGGCGGTAGAACCAGTGGCCCTCGTTGTCGGCCGGGCCGCCGAAATCGAAGGCGAGGTACTTCTGGCCGAACGAGCCGCCGCCGACCTCGACGTAGTTCAACGGCTCGAGCGGGGGCTTCTTGCTGATGATGTTGATCAGGCCGCCGGGGCCGCCCTGGCCGAACAGCACGGCGGCGGGGCCGCGCAGCACGTCGACGCGCTCGACCCCGAACGGATCGACCTTGTAGGAGGCGAAGCCGTAGTTGAACAGCTGCAGCCCGTCCCGGTACAGGCCGGTGTCGCTCGCGGTGAAGCCGCGGATCTGGAAGAAGTCGACCCGCGAATCCGGGCCGAAGGCGTTGCCGAACACGCCGGCCGAATAATTGATGATCTCGCCGATCTGCTGGGGCTTGATCGCGTCGAGCTGCTGCCGGCCGATCACGCTGACCGATTGCGGCGTCTCGATCAGCGGCGTGTCGGTCTTGGTCGAGGTCAGCGTGCGCTTGGCGACGTAGCCGTCGATCGGCCCGCGCGGATCCTCGCGCGGGACCACGACGCGCGCCGCCGTGCCGTCGCGCGACTCGACGGTCAGTTCCTCCAGGCGCACGCTGCCCTGCGCCGAGGGCTCGCCGACGCCGCGGCGCGGCGCGGTCGCCTCCTGCGCGGACGAGGGCAGGACGAACGGCGCCAGCGCGATCAGCGAGGCGCCAGCCAGCACGAGGCGACGCGGGTTCGGGGTGGGGCGGGGGGCGGGACGACGCATGGGACTGAAGGGCCTTGCCAGGATGCGGACAGCAGGGGACGATCGCTGCGAAAACGGCTTCGCGACGTTGTTTGGAATGATGCTAAACTGATGTTATTACTAGCTTTTCCGGGTCTTCGTTACGGCCGGGCCGGATCGCGCACAAGGCCTCGGCGGACGGATGCACCCGCCCTGTGGCCTGCAAGCCACGGTTGATACCGCCATCCCGGCCACGGCGCTCCGCGTGCCCTGCCCTGCTCTTCTCTGCCCGGGCGGCCTCAGCGCGGGCGCGCGGCGATCCAGCCGATCACCGCGTCGGCGACCTGGTCGCTGTTCTTTTCCAGCATCATCATGTGGCCGTTGCCGCGCAGGCCCTGGTCGACGAGCTTGAGGCTGTCGGGCCTGGCACCGGCCTGGGCGAGGAAGGCGGTGGTGCAGTCGTCGACCGGGGTGCGGAACGAGGCTTCGGCGGTCACGATCACCGCCGGCACGCGGGCGAGGTTCGGGAGCCGGCGCACCGGCTCGCCCTGGAGCCAGCAGCGGATCCGCCCCTCGGCCGTCGGGGCCTTGGCCTGCATCACCACGAGATCCTCGGGCGACGTCACCGGCGGGTCGAAGGTCAGCGGCACGCGGGTGATGCCGTAGGCGCGGGCGCGCCCGTCGCCCGCCTTCTCGTAGAAGTCCTTGCCGCCGCGCAGGCGCACGTCGAAGAAGGGCGGCCCGTTCGGCTCGATCGCGACGTGGGCCTTCACGAGGTCGGGCCGCGCATCCGAGACCGCCCAGCCGAACAGCCCGGCCTGCCCGTGGGTGACCAGCACCGCCGGCCCGATCTTGTCCAGCAGCGCGATCAGCGCCGGGTCGACCAGCTCCTCGGTCTGCTGCGCGCCGGCGAGGTAGGGCACCTGGCTGGCGAAGAACTGGTCGAAGGCGGCGTTCCCCTGCACGCCGGGGCCGCCCGGCCACTGGGTGTGGAGCTTGGCCTGCGGGAACAGGTCGTAGAGCTCCTGGGCGGTGTAGGTCTCCTCCAGGGCGCGGGTCGAGAACCGGGCGTAGGGCCCGTAGACTTCCGGGTTGGTGCCGGACCGGCCGCGGCCGACCTGGTCGACGATGTAGACCGCGAACCCCTTCTCGACGAAGCGCTGGGCCCAGCCGGGCCGGCCGTCCGGCGTCCCGAGGAAGTTGACCCCGGTCTGCGAGATGCCGTGGACCATCACCACCGGCCAGGGCTGCGTGACGGTGGCCGGCCGCCGCGACTGCACGAACATCTGGCCGACCATCACGGTCTTGTCGGCGACGCGCTCGTAGCGGCCGCCGATGTAGAAGTAGCTTGCCACCGTCAGGGGGCCCTGGGCGGGGGCGTCCGCGGCGGCGGACGGCCCGGGCTGCACCCCGGCGACGGCGAGCCCCACGGCGACGAGACCCGCACCGAGCCGCTTGCGCACGCCGCGCCCCGAAAAGCCCCGCCTGGCGATCATGCCGTCCTCCCGCCGAGGCCCTGCCCTCCGCCGGGCGGCTTATCGCGGGATTTGCGGCGATGGGCCAGCCGTCCGCGGCCGCATCCGGCCCGGAGCGGCCGCGAAACCCGCACCGCGGAAGCCCGGTTTGGGCGCTGTCGGGTCGGACGGATCGGCGAACCGAAGAAATTCTTCACGGTTTCTCCATCGATCATGCGTTCGATGCAGCATTCGCGTGCGAAGACGCACAAGACCCGAGCCGGGCACATGACTGCCACCGCGTGCGGCCCGGTGGTGCCCGCCGGGCACGAGGCCCAGATTCAGGGCCATCGCAACCGCACCCGCTTCAGGACCTTTCGCCGTGGACGTCTCGACCGCCAAGACCCTCGTCTCCGCCGTGCTGGTCTGCGCCATCGTGCTGTTCAGCGGCATCTCGCTGCGGATGTTCGTGCTGGAGGTCGGCCGGGATCTCCGCAGCGCGCGGGCGCAGCGCGTAACCGCCGGCAACGACCGCCGCGACTAGGCGCCCTTCCGCCGGATCCGCCTCAGCCCCGATCCAGATCGAGCGCCGGCGCGTAGACCGCGTCGCCGAGCCGCCGCAGCGGCCCGTGCGGGCCCGCGCGCTTCCACAGCCGCGTGTTCAGCGCCGCGACCGGATCCTGGCCGGGGACGGCGAACCCTTCCGCGACGAGCGCCTCCAGGATCTCGCCCGCATGCATCGGCCGGCCGGCGCGCACGAGGATGCCGCAGGCGGCCTCGACCAGGGCGCGGCCGTAGCGGCGCGCGCCGACGGGATCGACCTCGAACGCGACGGGCACCCGCTCCGGCAATGGCTCGGGAGCGGGAGGCTCGGCCCGGAGGGCGGCGCCGGCGGCGCGCGGTGCGGCGGGCTCCGGCGGGACGTGATCCTCGGGCGCCTCGATCGCCCGAGATGGCTCGCCCCCGCGCAGGCGACGGCCGAGCTCGAGGTAGAGGACGTGATCGGCGATCTCGCGCTCGAGGGCGTCGCGCTGGCGCCGCAGGCTCGCGAGCCGCGCCTCGATCTCCGCTTCCGACAATCCCATGATGGCCTGCATCTTCCCTGATTCTCAGATAGGGAATATAAGGAATCGCGCTCGAACGGAAGATTGTTTTGCCTCGGAATTTTGCTCCGCTGAGGGAATGGAGGTGACGTTCCCTGGACGCGTACTAAGGGAATAGATCAGTCAGACGATGCCAGTTTCCTCAGGCTGCCGCGTCCTTCCCTGCCGGCGCCTTCCGTATTCCCTTGCGCGGCGGGACGAGGAGCATGCCGGGATCGGCCGGCTGCAAGGTCATGCCGCCGTCGTCCAGCGCGATCGGCAGCTTCGGGAAGACCTCGCACAGGTGGGCGATGTCGGTCTTGAACGCCTGCCGGAAGCTGCGGATGCAGGCGTTCTCGGCGCCGAACTGGCCGTGCAGGTTGGTCCAGGTAAGCCTCAGGGGCCGCTGCAGGGCGCGCAGGCGGTAGCCGACCCAGAACAGCAGGTCGAGCTTGCGCGCCGAGCCCGAGAAGGCCCGCGCCGCCCGGATGTCGACGGGCAGGGCGTGCCGGATCAGGTTGTCGTAGAAGTCCTGGTGGAACTGCACGGTGCGGGACCAGGCCGCGCCCTCCCCGTCCCTCGCCCCGTCCCTCATCCCATCCTTGGCCCCGTCCCGGGCCGTGGGCCGCCACAGGTCGAGGCTGCGGAACGGCGGCACGTTGAGGGTGCTGGCCTGGTCGTGCCCGTCCCACAGGCCGATCTGCATCGAGCAGGCGGCGAGGCGGTTGAGTTGTTCCTTGAACTGCCGGATCGTGCCGCGCTCGCCGCCGGTGACGGCAAAACCCATCTCGCGCATGAAGCCGGAGAGGGAATCGGCGACCGCGATGGTCGGGCTGCGCTGGCGCACGGCCTCGGTGCAGAGGTGGAGCAGCACGAGCCGCGCCTTCGGGCCGTAGGGCAGGCCCTGCGGCTCCATCTCGCCGGTGATCGGGCTCTTCAGCCGGCCGGCGACGAGGTTCAGCGAGTTGCGGCCGTAATCGCGCGAGAATTCCCGCACCGGCCCGGGATCGCGGTAGGGCAGGCCGCAGAGCGCGAGCACCGAATGGATGTGCTGGAGGTTCTCCGGCACGGTCGGCTGGTTCTCGATCACCTCGCGCACGGCGTCGCGCCGGCGCTGGTCCCGCCCCATCCCGGCCCGCCGGCCGGCGACCGCGCCCTTGGCCGAGGCCTCCGCGTCGCGGACCTGCTGCCGGTGCAGGATGTGCTCGACGATCTGGGCGAACAGGAAGCCGCCACGCGCCGCCTCGACCTCCGCGCGGAGGTCGGCGTCGCGGATGCCGGCCAGTCTGTCCTCGATCCCCATGCCCGTTCCGAAACTCCGCGACCGCGCTGCGCGGACCATCCCTGCCCGGGCCGCACCTGCAAGCGCCCGATCCCGCGGCCGCATCGGGCCGGGGCACGACGGTCATGACACGATTGGCCGGCCCGGTGTCCCCGGGGGCGGGCGGGTTATCCCGGCTATCCACGCTTCCCCTCCCCCCAAGGTTTCGCGGGCGGCGTCCCCCAGGGTTTCGCGGGCGGCGTCCGATGCGTGGGGGTGGGTCGATGCGCGCCGCGCAGAGTTCGATGCGGGGTCGCGACCGCCGGCCGGCCACGCAGAGTTCGATACGCGCAGGGGCCGCCGACTTGTCCCCATTCCCCACCGCCCTTGGCGTGAAATCACGCCGAATCGCATGCGGATCCACGCAGACTCCGATGCAGCCTCCCGGGAATCCCACGCAGACTTCGATGCGATCCCACGCAGAGTCGGATGCGGACCCACGCAGAGTCGGATGCGAGAACCCCCACCAAGCCATTGTCGGGGATAGGGTTTTCGGCGCCCCATATAACCTTCAGAACAGACTCTCTGAGAATCCTTTCTGATAGATTTCCTAGGCCTCCTGCGGTGTCGTTCGCTTTGGCGAACACCCCGAAACCCTCAGAATGTCCACTTGGAACACAGGGAATATGCCGCTTTTGTCCCCATAAGGCGCGTCGGAAGCGCGGAGCCGGACCGGGAGCGGCGGCGTACGCCGCGAGGCTCGCGCAGGTGATTTCGCGGCCGTGCCGGTCTACCCCTGCGGCCGGTGGGCGTCGGGCAGGCCGACCCCGTGAGGAGCCGTGACGCATGGCCGAAGCGCCGCTCGATGCCTTGAGGCGGGTGATGGCCGCGCTGCGCGATCCGAACCGCGGATGCGCCTGGGACGTCGCCCAGACTTCGGCAAGCATCGCGCCCTACGCCCTCGAGGAGGCCTACGAGGTCGCCGACGCGATCGCGCGCGGCGATCTCGGCGACCTGCGCGAGGAGCTCGGCGACCTGCTGCTGCAGGTGGTGTTCCACGCCCGGATGGCCGAGGAGGCCGGCGCCTTCGATCTCGACGACGTCGCGCGCACGATCGTGGCGAAGCTGGTGCGGCGGCACCCGCACGTGTTCGAGCCCGACGGGACCCTGCTCCCGGCCGGCAGCCCGCGCCGCGACGCGCGCGCGGTCGAGGCGCAGTGGCAGGCGATCAAGGCCGCCGAGCGCGCCGCCAAGCCGTCCCGCGCCCCGGCGGGACCGCTCGACGGCGTCGCCCGGACGCTTCCGGCCCTGACCCGGGCCGAGAAGATCTCGCGGCGGGCGGCCGGCTACGGCTTCGATTGGGCGGATGCGGCGGACGTGGTCGCCAAGGTCCGCGAGGAGGCCGACGAGGTCGCCGAGGCGCTCGCCGGCGACGACGGGCAGGCCGTGGCCGAGGAGATCGGCGACCTGCTGTTCTCGGTGGCCAACCTCGCCCGGCACGCCGGGATCGACCCGGAGGCGGCGCTCAGGGCCGGCAACGACAAGTTCGTGCGCCGCTTCACCGCGATGGCCGCCCGGCTCGAGGCCGAGGGCGGGACGCTGTCGGATGCCGACCTCGCCGCGATGGAGGCGGCCTGGATCGCCGTGAAGCGCGCTGAGCGCGGCGAGGCCTGATCGCGGATCCGGGATGCCGAGGGGATCATCCCTTCGGCGGGTGTCGGGCGGAGCCCGACGAATAGGCACCAGGGCTTCGCCCTGGACCCACGAAAGGGATGATCCCTTTCGAAACCCGCTCTCAGACCACGCTGCCGCGCAGGTCGTAGGCGTCGGCCGCCTCGATCCTCACGGTGACGATGTCGCCCTGGCGCACCGGCCGGCGGCTGGCGACGTGGACGGTGCCGTCGATCTCGGGCGCGTCGTATTTCGAGCGGCCCTTGATGCCGTCGGGCCCCACCGTGTCGACGATCACGGGCAGGCGCTTGCCGATGCGCGCCTTCTGCAGGCGCAGCGAGACCTGCTGCTGCGCTTCCATGAAGCGGCGCTTGCGCTCGGCCTGCAGTTCCGGCGGCACCGCCGCGCCGACGGAATTGGCGAGCGCGCCCGTCACCGGCTCGTAGGTGAAGCAGCCGACGCGCTCGAGCTTGGCTTGCCCGATCCAGTCGAGCAGCTCCGAGAACTCGGCCTCGGTCTCGCCGGGGAAGCCGACGATGAAGGTCGAGCGGATGGCGAGGTCCGGGCAGGTCTCGCGCCAGCGCCGGATGCGCTCGAGCTGGCGCTCCTGGTTGCCCGGGCGGCGCATGCGCTTGAGCACGGTCGGCGAGGCGTGCTGGAGCGGCATGTCGAGGTAGGGAAGGATCTTCCCCTCCGCCATCAGGGGGATCACCTCGTCGACGTGCGGGTAGGGGTAGACGTAGTGCAGCCGGACCCAGGCACCGAGCTCGCCGAGTTCCTTGGCGAGATCGTAGAACTTCGCCCGCACCGCGCGGTCGCGCCACGGGCTTTCGGCGTAGCGCAGGTCGACGCCGTAGGCGCTGGTGTCCTGCGAGACGACGAGCAGCTCCTTCACGCCGGCCTTGACCAGCTTCTCCGCCTCGCGCAGCACGTCGCCGGCGGGGCGGCTGACGAGGTCGCCGCGCAGCGACGGGATGATGCAGAAGGTGCAGCGGTTGTTGCAGCCCTCCGAGATCTTCAGGTAGGCGTAGTGCCGCGGGGTCAGCTTGACGCCCTGCGGCGGCACCAGGTCGAGGAACGGGTCGTGGGCCGGCGGCACCGCCTCGTGGACGGCGGCCACCACCGATTCGTAGGCCTGCGGGCCGGTGACGGCCAGGAGGTTCGGGTACTTGTCGCGGATCTCGTCGGGCTGGGCGCCCATGCAGCCGGTGACGATGACCCGGCCGTTCTCCGCCATCGCCTCGCCGATCGCCGAGAGCGATTCGGCCTTGGCCGAATCGAGGAAGCCGCAGGTGTTGACGATGACTACGTCCGCCCCGTCGTGGCGCCGGGCGAGCTCGTAGCCCTCCGCCCGCAGATGCGTGAGGATCCGCTCGGAATCGACCAGCGCCTTCGGGCAGCCGAGCGAGACGAACGAGATCTTGGGTGCGGCCGAGACCCTTGCGGGCGTCGGATCGGACGGAAGAGCGGATGCGGTCATGCTGCCTTCGTGCGGCGTGGACGCCGCCAGGTCGGACGCCTCGAGAATCCGAGGATGGGGGACATCCCGATCTTCGGGCCCGAATTTTCGTGATGGGGCATCGCTATAGCGGGATCGCGGCGCCCGCGCGAGCCCCGCCGGCGCGCGGCCGAGCGCCGAGTGGGATTGCGTCGGGCGCATCGGTCGCAAAACCCTGCGGCATCGGCTGCGGCTTCCCAGGGGCTACCGCCTGTGCGAGGCCTTCGGACCCACCGACGGGCCGGCACCCGTCGCCCTCGAACCGGACGCGACAGCGCAGGACATGGCGGCGCAACAGATCTGGACCCGGGAGATCCCGTTCGTCGACCCCGTCGCGGCGGCGATGCGGCTGCGCCGCTGGCCCGGCCTCGCCTTCCTCGACAGCGCGATGCGGCACGACACCCTCGGCCGGGTCTCGATCCTGGCGGCCGACCCCTTCGCCCGCTTCCGGTTTCGCGACGGCCGCGCCACGCTGGACGGGCGGCCCGTCCCCGGCGGGCCGATGGCGGCGCTCCGCGCCTGCCTCGCGCCCTACCGGCTCGGCCCGGAGGAGGGGGCCGCGTTCTCCGGCGGCGCGATCGGCTACTGCGCCTACGATCTCGGGCAGGCGCTGGAGCGGGTGGTCCCGCCCGCGCGCCGGGCCGGGCTGACGGACGACGCCGCCTTCGACCTCCACGACGTCGCGCTCACCATCGACCACGGCGTCGGCACCTGCCGCCTCGCCGCCACCGGCTTCCCGGAGACCGAGCCGTCGCGGCGCGAGGCCCGCGCGCAGGCGCGGCTCGCCGCCTTCGCCGATCGCCTGAGCGGGGCGACGCCGGAACCGGCCGCCCTGCCCCCGCGCGCTGCCCCGCCGACCTGGCACTCGAACTTCACGCGCGCCCGCTACGAGGCGGCGGTCGACCGGGTGCGGGACTACATCCGGGCCGGCGACATCTACCAGGCCAACATCGCCCAGCGCTTCACCGCCGCCCTGCCCGCGGGCTTCGACCGGTTCGCGTTCTACCGCCGCTTGCGCGAGACCAACCCGGCGACCTTCGGCGCCTATCTCGAGTTCGACGGGCTGACCGTCGCGTCGAGCTCGCCCGAGCGCTTCCTGAAGCTCGAGGGCGGCCAGGTCGAGACCCGGCCGATCAAGGGCACGCTCGCGCGCAGCCCCGACCCGGTCGAGGACGCGGCCCGCGCCGCGCGGCTGCTCGCGGACCCGAAGGAGCGCGCCGAGAACACCATGATCGTCGACCTGCTGCGCAACGACCTGTCCCGGGTCTGCGCGCCGGGCAGCGTGCAGGTGCCGGTGCTGTGCGGGCTGGAATCCTATGCCGGCATCCACCATCTCGTCTCGGTCGTCACGGGCACGTTGCGGGACGGTCTCGACGGCTTCGACCTGCTGGAGAGGACCTTTCCCGGCGGCTCGATCACCGGCGCGCCGAAGCTCAGGGCCATGGACATCATCACCGAGATCGAGGGCGACGCGCGCGAGCTCTATTGCGGGGCCATCGGCCGGATCGGGTTCGACGGGTCGCTCGACACCGCGATCGCGATCCGCACCGTGTTCATGGACGCGACGACCGCGGTGCTCCAGGCCGGCGGCGGCGTCACCCTGCTCTCCGAGCCGGCGGCCGAGTACGACGAGACCCTGACCAAGGCCGCCCGCGTGTTCCAGGCGTTCGAGGCAGAGGCGTTCGAAACATGAGCGCGCCTGCGCGAGCCCGGGCCGGCGCGACGACCGAGGGCCGCACGGGGAGATCCGAGCGGAGGTCGGCGCGCGCGACCGCGCGTCGCCGGCGGCGCGGCCGATGCCTGCGGCCGGCGACGGCCGGGGGCCACCGGGAAACCCCATGATCCTCGTCGTCGACAACTACGACTCGTTCGTCTTCAACGTCGTCCGCTACTTCGAGGAGCTGGGCGAGACGGTGCGCGTGGTGCGCAACGACGCCCTCGACGTGGCCGGCATCCGCGCGCTCGCCCCCGACGCCCTGGTGATCTCGCCGGGGCCGTGCACGCCGGCCGAGGCCGGGATCTCGCTGCCGGCAATCCGCGAGCTCTCGGGTCGGATGCCGATCCTTGGGGTCTGCCTCGGGCACCAGGCGATCGGCGCGGCCTTCGGCGGCACCGTCGAGCGGGCGCAGAAGCCCCTGCACGGGCAGGCGACGCCGGTGGCGCATGGCGGGGAGCGGCTGTTTGCCGGGCTGCCGCCGGCGATGCAGGTCGGGCGCTACCACTCCCTCGTGGTGGCGCCGCAGCCGGCGATGGCGGCCCACCTCACCGTCGACGCGCGCTCGGCCGAGGGCGAGGTGATGGCGCTGTCGCATCGCCGCCATCCGACCTACGGCATCCAGTTCCACCCGGAATCGGTGCTCACCGAGAACGGCCACGCGATCTTCTCGAACTTCCTCGGCCTGGCCCGCGATTGGCGGGAGCGGCCCGCATCCGGGGAGGGCGGCGATGCTGTGGCATGACGGCCGCCTGATCGACGGCACCACCCTGCCCTTCGACCTGACCGATCGCGGCCTGACCCTGGCCGACGGCGTCTTCGACACGGCCCTGGCGCTGGCCGGCCGGGTCGCCTTCGCGGACGCGCACGTCGCCCGCCTCGTCGCCTCGGCCGAAGCGCTGGGCTTCTCCGTGCCCGCCGATGCCGCCCGCACGGCGATGCATGCGCTCGCCGCCACGGGCGATCGCCTGGCGATCCGCACCACCGTCACCCGCGGCACGGGCCCGCGCGGACTCGCCCCGCCGCCCGATCCGCGCCCGACGCTGTTTGCGACCGCGGCCGTCAGCGACCGCCGGATCGCGTTCGCGCCCCTGCGGCTGTGGCCCACCGCCATCGCCCGGAACGAGACCTCGCCGCTGGCGCGGCTCAAGACCCTCGGCTACGGCGACGCGATCCTCGCGGCGCGGGATGCGCGGGCGGCCGGCTTCGACGAGGCCCTGTTCTGCAACACCCGGCGGCACCTCGCCTGCGCCGGCACCGGCAACGTCTTCGCGCTGTTCGGCGACCGCTTGGTCACGCCGCCGCTCGGCGACGGGGTGCTGGCCGGCATCGTGCGCGCCGTCGTGATCGCCGAGCTCGCGCCGGCCTGCGGGCTCGCCTGCGAGGAACGGTCCGCGACGAGGGCCGAGCTGCGCCGCGCCGACGCGGTGCTCGTCACCAATTCGCTGCGGCTCGTCGCACCGGTCGCGGCGATCGGCGACACCGCCTACGCGACCGACCACCCGGTGCTGATGCGGCTGATCGCGGCCCTGCGCGACCGCGTCGCAGCGGAATGCGGCGTTCCCGCCAGCGTCGTCGCATGACGGACGGGCGATCGATGGAGACGCCCGGGCGGATCTGGCTGCGGCGCGGGCTGGTCAGCCTCTACGGCCTCGTCGGCGCGGTGCACCTCGCCGCGCCCGACACCTTGATGCCGATCATGCCGGCCTGGGTGCCGGAGCCGCGCCTCGTGATCCTCGGCACCGGGCTCTGCGAGGTCGCGGGCGCGCTGGCGCTGACGCGCCCGGCCCTGCGCCGGGCGGCCGGGATCGGGCTCGCGCTCTACGCGCTCTGCGTCTGGCCGGCCAACATCAAGCAGGCGGTCGAGGGGATCGTGGTGCCGCCGCTGCCGGATTCCTGGTGGTACCACGGCCCCCGGCTGGCCTTCCAACCGGTGCTGATCTGGGCCGGATTGTTTGCCGGCGGCGCGATCGACTGGCCGTTCCGCCGCGCGGCGTCGCGGGCTGCGGGCCGGCGCGCCCCGGGGCGATGATCCCGTGATCCCGTGATCCGGTCATGCTGCGATCCCGTGATCACGGGATCTTGTGCCGATCGCATCATGCCGGCACCCCAAAGCGGAAAAGCCCGGCGCTTCGGGGCGCCGGGCTTCTTGCAAAAGTCAATTTGCAGGGGCCGATCCCGACGGCGGGATCGGCGGTCGCGAATCAGGGCTTGGGGGCCGCCGCGGCGCCGGCGCCGGCCGCGCCCGGCTGCTCCAGCTTCTTGCGCATGTCCTCGCTGCGCTTCTCGAGCTCGGCCTGGAGCTTCTTCTGCTGCTCCTCGAGCACCTTCGGGTCCATGGCCGGGCCGTCGAAGGCCTTGCCGAAGCCGGCGAGCGGCACGGCGAAGGTCACCTCGCGCTGGGTCTGGTTCTGCACCGAGACGTTGAGCGTGGTGCCCTTCTTCATCGCGGCGACGACGCCGGCATCGACGCCGCCGGCCTCGGCGAAGCAGCCGTTGGGGAAGCAGACCGCGAACTTGCCGGCGGTGCCCTGCTGGCCGTCGACGGTGAAGCGGATGCCGGGCTGCAGCAGCAGGCCGAGCGGCAGCAGGTAGCGCACCACGCGCACCTCCTGCTTCGTGGCCGGGTTCTTCATCTCGTACACGGCGACCGCGAGGACCGGCTGGCCCTGGTCGGAGACGAAGTCGCGGGTGGTGTAGCAGATGTCGGTGCCCGACCCGCCGTCCTTGCCGCAGACCTTGGTCCAGTCGGCCTGGCTCGGCTCGGACTTCACGGTCACGGTCTGCGGGCCGGTCTGCGCCGCGGTGTTGGCCGCCGGCGTGCTCTGGGCCGGGGCGGGGGCCGCCGGCGCCGGGGCCGCGGGGGCCGGCGTCGCCTTCTTCGGCTGGGCGAGGGCGGGTCCGGCAAGGCCGGCGAGCGCAAGGAACGCGGCGGCGCGCATCAGGAGCGCCGGGCTTTTGGCGAAGGACATCGGCTCAGACCCTTTGAAGTTCGTCGATGAAGAGGACGTCGTCGTGACGGGAAAACGTGATGCGGTGCGGGACGCGGGCGGCCGGTCCGACAGGGCGCCGCGCTGGTCCCGGGCGATCGGGCGGCCTGCATTCCCCGCCGAATGCGGCGAAGGCATGACACCCACCGCGACACCCGGCCCCGCGCATGCGGGACATCCGCGGGTCGGCCTTAGGCGGGGGTTAACCCTAAACCTGCATCGATGACCAGTCGTCCCCGTGCGGGATGTTGGGCGACGCCCTTCGGATGGAGTTCGAGTACCCCGTGAGCGCGGCGCAGCCCTCCCTCGAGCCGTCGACCGCCGGATGGGGACCGGCCGCCGATCGACGCCCCCTGCCCCGGACGGCGGCCCGCGAGCCGGTGCGGTCGCCGGCCGCCGCCGAGGTCGTGCTTCCGCGGGTGGGGCTGTGCGCGCTGCTCGCCGGAACCGCCCGCCTCGACCCCGCCCGCCTCGCCTTCTCCGACGCCGCGCCCAAGCGCGGCTGGAGCGACAGGCCGCCGATGACCTGGACCTACGGGACGGCGGCCGAGATCGTCGGGCGGCTGGGCCGGGCCCTGCGGACGTGGCGGCTGCCGCCGGGAAGCCGGATCGGCCTGTGGTTTCCCGGAAGCACCGAGGGATTGGTCGCCCACCTCGCCGTCGAGGCGGCGGGGCACGTCCCCTGCCCGCTGCCCGCGTCCTGGACCGAGGCGCAGGCGGCGGCCGGCATCCAGGCGGCCGGCCTCTCCGCGGTGCTGACCCAGACCCATGTCGGCGCCGGCCGCCCGGCGGAGGCGATGTGCCGGATCGCGGCCGGCTATTTCGGCCTGCGCTATCTCGCCGCCTTCGGCCCGGCCGTGCCCGACGGCGTGATCAACCTCGACGCGCTCGCCCTCGACCGGGCCGGGGGCGCCATTGCGTTGCCCGAGACCGGCGGCGGCCTCGTCAGCTTCGTGGCGGGCGATCCGGCGCGGCCGGTCCACCGGACGGGCGACGCCCTGCTCGCGGCGGTCGCCGCGCACCTGGTCTCGGCCCGGATCGAGCCCGGCGACCGCATCCTCACCCTGCTGCCGCCCTCGGATCTGCGCGGGATCGTCACCGGCCTCGGCGCGGCGCTCGCCGTCGGCGCCGACCTCGAGACGATGCCGGTCTTCGACGGAGGCGCGCTGATCGAGAGCCTGGCGCATCCGCGCCCGACCCATCTCGTCGCCCCGGCCTTCCTGGAGGGTGCGCTCGACGCCCTGCCCGCGACGACGCTGCGCTCGGTCGTCCTCGCACGCCGTGCGCCCGGGCCCGTGCCTCCGCCCGGACCGGACCCGGCACGGCCGGTGCTCGATGTGCTGGCCTTCGACGAGGATGCGATCCTCTCGGTCAGGCGCAAGGGGCCGGGCCTCGCCGGGGCGCTCACCGAGCCCGGCCACCGCGCCCTGCCCCCCGCCCTGCCCCCCGCCCTGTTCGACCTGCGCCGCGAGCCCGACGGCCGCCTCGCCTTCCGCGGCCAGGCCTGCGCGACGGCCCTGGTGCAACGCGGCGAGGCCGGCGCGTCCGAAGCCGATGAGTTTCGCGCCTCGCGCTTCCGCGTCGATCGCTTTGCCGGAACCGGGATCGCCGTGACCGAGGCCTGAGCGGCCGCTCGGGCCGCCCCGCGCCGCACCATCCGGCGCGGCGGTGCCGCGTGCCCGCCCGGCGCATCCCTCGACCGCGCATCCTCGCCCGTGAAACGAAACCGTTCCGAAAGCTCAGCGTCGCCAGGGCCTTGGCCGCCCGTGCCCGCGCCTGTGCCCGGTACGATCGATGGCGCCGGCCGCGCGGTTCATCGGACGCTCATCGAAAGGGTTTATTTTCGCATCTGCAAAGGGCGCCGGCGAACCAAACCGTTGGCGGAGGGTTTAAAGCTCAGCTCTCTTCCCAAGTGGCCTGCGATGGGGTAGCTCTCGATCTTATGGGTGCGCTGCAACAAGTGCTCGTCGTCGACGATGGTGTCCGTGCCATCGATCACTCCCTGGCCGGAGAATTGGCCGAGCTCGGCTATGCCAGCGTCACCGTCTCCCTCGAGGCGGCGGCGGACGTGCTGGCGGTGATCGCCCGGCCTGCCGCCATCCTGCTCCAGACCTCGTCGCGCCGCGATTCGAGCTATGCCCGCCTCGCAGCCCGGCTTCGTGCGCAGGTCCGCGACCAGGGCATCCCGGTCCTGGTGATCGACGGCGCGAAGGGGCGCCGCGCGGGCGCGCCGATCGACCTGATGAGCCGCATCGGCCCCTACGTCGTCAACGAACCCGACCTTTAGGCATCGCCCGGCCCGGGCGCCGATCCGCTACGAATGGATCGGCGCGTCGTGCTTGTGGAACGCCTTGAGACGGCGGAACAGCGCCGTGTCGTAGTTTCCCGGCACCTGTTCCTCCCCGACGAGCCAGCGGAACAGGTCGCGGTCCGGCACCTCGATCAGGCCCTCGAACAGGTCGAGATCCGCATCGCTCATGCTGCCGATCTCGGCGTCGGCGAAGCGCCCCATGATCAGGTCCATCTCGCGGATGCCCCGGTGCCAGGCGCGGAACAGCGTGCGGCGGCGGCGGGGATCGAGATCCGCGCTGGTGCGGGTGGTGCCGGACATCGTGAGGGCCTTCGGATCGCTGGAGACAACCCGTGATCCGAGGATCACGGGACGAAAGGCTCAGACCAGGCCCGCGAAGGCGGTCTCGGACCACGCCGCGGACGGCCCGGGCGGGGCCGGGACGGGATCGCGCGGGCCGACCGGCGGCTTGTGCCCGCGCTGGCCCTTGGCGACCCGGGTGCCGCGGTCCGGCTTGGCCGGGCCGCCGACCGCATCGAACTCGAACAGCAGCCGGTTCCCGCGCGCGTCGCTGATCCATCCGTCGGAGAACCAGCCGACGAAGCGGCCCGAATAGGCGAAGACTTTGTCGTCGTCGATGATCGCCGCGGGCCGCCCATCCCAGTGGTAGACCGCCCGGCCGTCGTCGCAGAAGGCGGATGGACGTCCCTCCCGGTCGAAAAACTCGATCATCGCCTTGGCTCCCGCCGCCGGCCGCGCCGAGCGCCGCCACCGTCCGTATCTAAGCCATCGCGGCCGACCTGCCAGCCGGCCGCATCCGGGCGCCGGGCACAGGATCCTCCGATCCGCCGATCACGGGAGGGCGACGCGGCGCGCCAGCGTCGAGCGGCCGCGCGCGACGGGGCGGGATGCACGGGCTATTAGGGCCCGCCGGGCAGGATGGTCCGAACGAGCGGATTGGCGATGCGCGACGAGACGGCCCCTGCGCTCCTGCGCCCCAGCATCCTCGATCCGCTGTTCGCGCCCGCGCGCGGGCTGCCGGGCGTCGGCGCGAAGATGGCGCCCATGATCGAGCGGCTGCTCGGCACGCCCGAGCGGCCGGCCCGCATCGTCGACCTGCTGTTCCACCTTCCGCAGGGCGGCATCGCGCAGAAGCTCGTCGGCTCGGTCGGCGAGGCCCCTGTGGGTGAGCCGGTCACCGTCGGCGTCACCGTCTCGCATCACCGGCCGGCCGGGACCGGGCCGGGCAGGCGCCCGCACCGGGTGCTGGTCGAGGACGAGACCGGCGACATCACCCTGGTGTTCTTCGGGATGCCGGCGGCGCGGGTCGAGAAGATGCTGCCGCTGGGCAGCCACCGCTACGTCACCGGCCGCATCGACCTCTGGGACGGCAGCCGCCAGATGGTGCATCCCTCCCGCATCGTTGACGCGGAAGGCCTGGCCGCCCTGCCCTCCGTCGAGCCGGTCTACGGCGCCACGGAAGGCCTGACCTCGCGGGCGATCGGCAAGCTCGCGGTGGCCGCCCTAGAGCGGCTGCCGGTGCTGCCGGAGTGGCAGGACCCGGCCTGGCTGCGGCAGAACCGGCTGCCGCCCTTCGCCGACGCGCTGCGCGCCGAGCACCGGCCCGAGGAGGCGCCCAAGCCCTCGACGCTGGGCCCCAACGGCGTCGCGGTCCCGCCGCCCGCGACGCCGTCGCGAAAACGGCTGGCCTACGACGAGCTTCTGGCCTCGCAGCTGGCTTTGGCGCTGATGCGGGCGCGCAGCCGGCGCAAGCCCGGACGGGTCAACGCCGGCGACGGCCGCCTCTCCGCCCGGATCGAGGCGGAGCTGCCCTTCGCGCTGACCGGCGCGCAGACGCGCGCCGTCGCCGAGATTCGCGGCGATCTGGCCTCCGACAAGCGGATGCTGCGCCTGCTCCAGGGCGATGTCGGGTCGGGCAAGACCGCCGTGGCGCTCCTCGCCATGGCCTCGGCCTGCGAGGCCGGCCGGCAGGCGGCGCTGATGGCCCCGACCGAGATCCTGGCACGCCAGCACTTCGAGCGCCTGAAGCCGCTGGCCGGCGCCCTGCGCCTGCGCCTGATGACCGGCCGGGACCGCGCCGCCGAGCGCCGGGCGACGCTGGCCGACCTCGCCGCCGGCGAGATCGACATCCTGGTCGGCACCCACGCCCTGTTCCAGGACAGCGTGGTGTTCGCCGATCTCGGGCTGGCGGTGGTCGACGAGCAGCACCGGTTCGGCGTTCACCAGCGCCTCGCGCTCGGCGCCAAGGGCGCGGCGGTCGACATTCTCGTCATGACCGCGACCCCGATCCCGCGGACGCTGGCGCTGACCTGCTTCGGCGACATGGACGTCTCGGTCCTCGACGAGAAGCCGGCCGGACGGCAGCTGATCCGGACGATCACCATCCCGACCGAGCGCATCGACGAGGTCGTGGCCGGCCTCCACCGCGCGCTCCAGGGCGGCGAGCGCGTCTACTGGATCTGCCCGCTGGTGGCCGAATCGGAGTTCGTCGACCTCGCCGCGGCGGAGGAGCGCTTCGAGGACCTGAAGCAGCATTTCGGGGCCGAGGTCGGGCTGATCCACGGCAAGATGCCCGGCGCCGACAAGGATGCGGCGATGGCTCGCTTCGCTGCGGGCGAGACCCGGGTCCTGGTCTCGACCACCGTGGTCGAGGTCGGGGTCGACGTGCCGGAGGCGACGATCATGGTGATCGAGCATGCCGAGCGCTTCGGGCTGGCCCAGCTCCACCAGCTGCGCGGCCGGGTCGGGCGCGGCGCGAAGGCCTCGTCCTGCCTGCTGCTCTATCGCGGGCCGCTCGGCCAGGTGTCGAAGGCCCGCCTCGAGATGATGCGCGAGAGCGAGGACGGGTTTCGCATCGCCGAGGCCGATCTGCGGCTGCGCGGCGAGGGCGAGGTGCTCGGCACCCGCCAATCCGGCCTCGCGGCCTTCCGGCTCGCCCGCCTGGAGAGCGACGGCGCCCTGCTGGAGGTCGCCCGCGACGACGCACGGCTGATCGTCGAGCGCGATCCGACCCTGCGGACCGAGCGGGGCCAGGCGCTGCGGGTGCTGCTCTACCTGTTCGAGCGCGACGCCGCGATCCGGCTGCTCGGAGCCGGCTAGAGCATCGTCGAGCGAGGTGGATTCCCGCTGGCGTGACGACGATGCGTCCTCGAGACGAGAGCGAGCCGTGTCCGTGATTGACGGATCACGGACCATGCTCTCGCCGGCGCGGGTTGCCGCAGCCTGGGCGACAGGCGCGCGCGATCGCCCTAGATCCGTTTGGGTCGTACCAAGGATTCTCCGCCCGTGCCCCAGCCGCCCCGACAGGACAGGACGTTTGCCGTCGCGGTGGTCGGCGCCGGCGCCGCGGGCCTCGCCGCCGCCCTGGCGCTCGCCCGCGACGGCGTGCCCACGGCCCTGGTCGGACGCCATGCACCCGTGGCCGACGGGCGCACCGTCGCCCTGCTCGACGGGTCCGTGCGCTTCCTCGCGGCGCTGAAGGCCTGGGGCGGCATCGCCCCGCAGGCCGGCCCGCTGGCGACGCTGCAGATCATCGACGACACCGGCAGCCTGTTCCGCCCCCCGCCCGCGCGCTTCCAGGCCGGCGAGATCGGGCTGGAAGCGTTCGGCTGGAACGTCGAGAGCCGGCTCCTGGTCGAGTCCCTGCGCCGGCAGGCACGCGCCACCGAGAACCTCACGCTGTTCGAGAGCGATGCCGCGGAAGCCGTTCCTGGCGAAGAGGTTTCCGAGGTTCGGCTCGTCGATGGCGGGCGCGTCTCGGCACAGCTCGTCGTCGCCGCGGACGGGGGGCGGTCGCCGTTGCGGAGCGCGAGCGGCATCCGGGTGCGGGACTGGTCCTACCCGCAATCCGCGATCACCACGATCCTCGCGCACGACCGCCCGCACGGCGACGTCTCGACCGAGTTCCACACCCGCGGAGGCCCCTTCACCCTGGTGCCGCTGCCGGGGAACCGCTCGAGCCTGGTCTGGGTCGCGGCCGAGGGCGTCGCGCGCCGGCTCGCCGCGCTCGACGACGCGGCGCTGGCCGAGGCGGTCACGCGCCAGGCGCAGGGCATGCTCGGGACGATGCGGATCGACGGCCCCCGCGGCCTGGTGCCGATGCGCGGCCTCTCCGTGGCGACCCCGACCGCCCACCGCCTCGCCCTGATCGGCGAGGCCGCCCACGTCTTCCCGCCGATCGGCGCGCAAGGCCTGAACCTCGGATTGCGGGATGCCGCCGCCCTTCGGGACGCGGTGCTCGGTGCCACCCGCGAGCGCCGCGATCCGGGCTCCCGCGCGGCGTTGTCCGGCTTCGCCCGCGCCCGCCGGCTCGACGCGGCGCTGCGATCCACGGCGGTCGACACGCTCAACCGGAGCCTGCTCGCCGACCTCGTGCCCGTCGACGCGCTGCGCGGCTTCGGCCTGCTGGCGATGAGCGCGATCGGGCCCTTGCGCCGCGCCGTGATGCGCGAGGGCGTCCTGCCGCGGCTCGGCGCACCCGAGCAGATGCGGGCCACGCACTGAACGGAAAAACTCTTTTCGACGTGTGGGTTGTCCCTATCGGCTCGCGTTGAGCATCAAGCGTTTCGGCGCGAAAATCGGGTGCGCGTCCCTCCGGCGATCCGCCCCTGCGACACCGGCATGCGGAGCACCGACCCGAGCCGCTCCATGCTGGCCCTGTCGGCGCAAGAGCCGACGGGGCCGCCTCGGGAAAAAACGATCGAAAATCGCTGATTTCGAGTAGGTTGCCTCGAAAAGCTCATCCCATGCATTCGTCCGGTCGGACCATGGCGGCCCGGGTCGGAGCGCCGCATCGTCGGATCGCCGCCTCCTGACACCCTGCCTTCCGGTCTATACATCCCGTTTCGTGGGCTCCACGTCCCGCCCCCGGGCATCGCCTGCCCGCCCGATTCGACGACGAACAGACACCCGATGGCCAAGCCCGCATCCAAGACATCCGCATCCAAGACGCCCGCGCCCCCGGTCCCCGCGCCGAAGGTTCAGACGGCGCGCTTCGCGCTTCCCAAGTCCGGGCCGCTGGCGCGGATCCGCGACGCATTCGCGCGCGGCGAGAGCCCGACGCTGGCCGGCGTCCCGGACGGGTTCGACGCCCTGGTGGTGGCCGACCTCGCGCGCGCCCTGAGCGCCGGCTTCGAGGGGCCGGCGGTGCTGGTCCACGTCGCCCGCGATTCCGGGCGCTCGGCGGCCTTCGTCAACGCCCTGAAGTTCGTCGCGCCCGAGATCGAGGCGATGAGCGTGCCGGCCTGGGATTGCCAGCCCTACGACCGGGTGTCGCCCAACGGCGCCACGGCGGCGCAGCGCATGACCGCGTTCTCGCGGCTGACGCGCACGCGCTCCTCGGAGGCCGCGCCCCGCATCGTCTGCACCACGGTCAACGCCCTGATCCAGCGCGTTCCGCCGATGAAGCGCATCGCCGTCGAGACCTTCTCCGTCGCGATCGGCAACGTCGTCTCGATGGACAAGGTCGTGGCCTGGGTCGAGGCCAACGGCTTCCTGCGGACCGGGACGGTGCGCGACACCGGCGAGTACGCCGTGCGCGGCGGCATCCTCGACCTGTCGCCGCCGGGGCTCCCGAACCCGATCCGCCTCGACTTCTTCGGCGACACGCTGGAATCGATCCGCGCCTTCGATCCGGAGACGCAGCGCACCGTCGGCCAGCTCCGCTCCCTCGATCTCGTGCCGATGAGCGAGGTCCAGCTCACCACCGAGACCATCCGGCGCTTCCGCCAGGGCTACGTCGCCAATTTCGGGGCCGCGACCCGCGACGACCGCCTCTACGAGACCGTGAGCGAGGGCCGGCGCTATGCCGGCCTCGAGCACTGGATGCCGCTGTTCTACGAATCCCTCGACACCCTGTTCGACTACGTCGCCGGGGTGCCGATGGTGTTCGAGCCGCAGATCGAGGATGCGGCCGCCGAGCGGCTGGCCCTGATCCAGGACTACTTCCAGGCTCGCGAAGGCGCGCGCAAGACCCCGCAATCGGGCGTCGCGCCCTACAAGCCGCTGCCGCCGCGCGCGCTCTACCTGACCCAGAACGAGCTGCGCGACCGGATCGCGGCCTGCTCCGTCGCCCGCCTGACGCCGTTCGCGGTGCCCGAGGGCGGGGCCGGCGGCCCGGCCATCGATTGCGGCGCCGAGCCCGGCCGCACCTTCGCCGCCGAGCGCGCGAGCGAGGCGGCGAGCGTCTTCGACGCGGCGGTGGCGCACGTGAAGGATCTGCAGGGATCCGGTCATCACGTGATCCTCGGATCCTGGTCCGAGGGCTCGCGCGACCGGCTCTGCGGCGTGCTCGCCGACCACGGCCTCAGGAAGCCGATGGCGATCTCGCGCCTGTCGGACGTCTACGCGCTGAAGCGCGGCACCGACGTCGCCGTCGCGGTCTGGGGCCTCGAATCAGGCTTCACCGCCGGCCAGCTCGCCGTGATCTCGGAAGGCGACATCCTCGGCGACCGGCTGGTGCGCCAGAAGCGGAAGTCCAAGCGCCCGCAGGACGTCATCCTGGAGGTGCAGGCGCTTCAGCCCGGCGACCTCGTCGTGCACGCCGACCACGGCATCGGCCGGTTCGTCGGCCTGAAGACGGTGACGGCGGCCGGCGCCCCGCACGATTGCCTGGAGCTGCAATACGCCACCGGCCTGCTGCTGCTGCCGGTGGAGAACATCGAGCTCCTGACCCGCTACGGCTCCGAGGATTCCGAGGTGGCGCTGGACCGTCTCGGCGGCGCCGGCTGGCAGGCCCGCAAGGCGCGGATGAAGAAGCGCATCCTCGAGATGGCCGGCGAGCTCATCAAGGTCGCCGCCCAGCGCTTCGTGCGGCAGGCGCCGCGGCTGGTGCCGCCCGAGGGCCTCTACGGCGAGTTCGCCGCCCGCTTCGCCTTCGAGGAGACCGAGGACCAGGCCAACGCGATCGAGGCGGTGCTCTCGGACCTCAACGAGGGCCGCCCGATGGACCGGCTCGTCTGCGGCGACGTCGGCTTCGGCAAGACCGAGGTGGCGCTCCGCGCCGCCTTCGCCGCCGCGATCTCCGGGCGGCAGGTGGCGGTGGTGGTGCCGACCACCCTGCTCGCGCGCCAGCACTTCCGCACCTTCGCCGAGCGCTTCAAGGGCCTGCCGATCCAGGTGGCGCAGCTGTCGCGCTTCGTCGGCGCGGCCGAGATGAAGCAGACCCGCGCCGGGCTCGCCGACGGCACCGTCGACATCGTGGTCGGCACCCATGCGGTGCTGGCCAAGACCATCGCCTTCAAGGACCTCGGCCTGATCATCGTCGACGAGGAGCAGCATTTCGGCGTCAGCCACAAGGAGCGCCTGAAGGCGCTGCAGGCCGACGTGCACGTGCTGACGCTCTCGGCCACCCCGATCCCACGGACGCTGCAGCTGGCGATGACGGGCGTGCGCGACCTCTCGATCATCGCGACCCCCCCGGTGGACCGCCTGGCGGTGCGCACCTTCGTGACGCCGTTCGATCCGCTGACCATCCGCGAGGCGCTGCTGCGCGAGCGCTACCGCGGCGGCCAGTCGTTCTACGTGGTGCCGCGGATCGAGGATCTGGCCGAGGTGAAGCGCTTCCTCGACACCGAGATGCCCGAGACCACGGTGGCGGTCGCCCACGGGCAGATGGCGGCGGGCCAGCTCGAGGACGTGATGACCGCGTTCTACGAGGGCAAGTACGACGTGCTGCTCTCGACCACGATCGTCGAATCCGGTCTCGACATCCCCACCGCCAACACGCTGATCGTGCACCGGGCCGACATGTTCGGCCTGGCCCAGCTCTACCAGCTCCGCGGCCGCGTCGGCCGCTCTAAGGCCCGCGCCTACGCCCTGTTCACGACGCCGGCCAACCGCACCCTGAGCGCCCAGGCCGAGCAGCGCCTCACCGTGCTGCAGACGCTCGACACGCTCGGCGCCGGCTTCCAGCTGGCCTCCCACGACCTCGACATCCGCGGCGCCGGCAACTTGCTCGGCGATGCGCAGTCCGGCCACATCAAGGAGGTCGGCTACGAGCTCTACCAGCAGATGCTGGAGGACGCGGTCACCGCGCTCAAGGCCGGCTACGAGGAGCCGGTGGAGGAGGCGTGGTCGCCGACCATCGCGCTCGGCGCCCCGGTCACCATCCCCGAGACCTATGTCGAGGATCTCGGCGTGCGGCTCGCCCTCTACCGCCGGCTCTCGACCCTGGAGAACGACGCCGAGATGGAGGCGTTCGGCGCCGAGCTGATCGACCGCTTCGGGCCGCTGCCGCCGGAGGTGGAGCAGCTGCTCAAGATCGTGACGATCAAGATCCTGTGCCTGGCCGCCAACATCGCCAAGGTCGAGGCCGGGCCGAAGGGCGTCGTGGTCCACTTCCGCGACAAGTCGTTCGCGAACCCGCAGGGGCTGGTCGCCTACGTCGCCGAGCAGGCCTCGTTCGCGAAGGTCCGGCCCGACATGAGCGTGGTCTTCATCCGCGAGCTCGACTCGATCCCGGCCCGGCTCAAGACCGCGACGCAGGTGGTGCGGGCGCTGGCAGGGATCGCCGAGCGCGGGGGGAAGAAGAAGGCGGCGTAAGCGCCGCTCAGCGCGTCGCCAGGGCCTGCGAGGCGTCCGGTCGGGATGCGTCCAGGCGCGGCGTCGCCGGCTGCGGGGCCTTCGGATGCAGCGCGCCGAGCGAGCCGGTCGACAGGTTCGACGAGCCTTCGGCCAGCGCCTCCGGTCCGCCGAAGGCCGTGCCCTCCTGGCCGAGCTTCTCCGCGTGGGCGAACAGCGCCTTCATGTAGCGCTGGTCGAACGGGGCCGGCGAGGTGTCGGTGAAGCGGTCGTCGATCTCGGCGACCTTCAGGTCGATGGATTCGCGGCGGGCGAAGGCGTCGGCCAGCGCCAGGGCGTCGCGCGTCTGCGCCTTGATCGCCGACGACATCGCCCGGCCGAGCACCGAGAGCGTGGTGTGCGTCGCCATCTGGAAGTACGGCGCGAGCTTGTTGTTGACGACGAGGTAGACCGTCCGGGCCGGGATCCTGACCCCGCCGGCACCCGTCTGCGCCGCGATCAGCGCCGGCTTCGGCGCGAGGAAGAACGGCGCCGTGGTGCCGCCGTCGACGTGCATCTCCTGGATCGTCTTGCCCTGGTTCGTCTTGCCGTCGACGGTCGTCGAGTCGATCGAGACGGGCGGGAACACGCCCGGCACGGCGGACGAGGCCAGCACGATCGACCGGAACAGGTTCAGCGCCTTGTCGTCGCCGATCGTCGCGATCGCGCCCATGTCCCACAGCACAGGGCGCTCGGTGTCGAGCTCGGTGGTGGCGACCAGCAGGCGCCGGCCCTTGGCGTGCTCGGCGGCGATCGCCTTGAGCAGGCGCGGCGTCACCGCCTTCTCGATCCGGCGCTTGAGCGGCCAGGTGTCGGTCAGGGCCTCGGCCGAGCCGCCGAACTCGAACACGTCCGCCGCCGAGACCGTGGTGTAGGCCTCGCGCAGGGCGGCATCGCCGGCGGCACCGATGAAGGCGAAGGGGGCGATCAGGGCGCCCGTCGAGACGCCGGTGATCACGCCGAAGGCCGGGCGGCGCCCGCTCGCGCTCCAGCCGGAGAGGAGGCCCGCGGCGAAGGCGCCGTTCTCGCCGCCGCCGGACAGCACGAGCCAGGGGTCGGCCGCCGCGGACGCCCTGTCGATCAGCGCCTGGAAGGCCTGCCCGTCGTCGCCGGCAATGCGGATCTCGCCCTTCAGGGCGGCAGGACGCGCCGTCGCGATCTCGCCGGCGGTGAACGCCGTGCGCTCGGTGCGTTTGGCAGTATCCGATCCGGCACGGGAAAGGTCAGGCGCACCGATTCCAAGTGCGAGGATCGTCGCGCAAAGCGCGAGCTGACGCGTCTTCGAAGAGGGCATAGCCCGTTTCCCGATACCGATTGACCCGCCTCGTTTCGAAAACGCTGCGCCGTCCGCGGTGTTCCCGCAACCGGGCACGACCACCGAGCCGGCCGCGCCGTTCGTGCGGCAGCGCACCATGACGCTTGCCACGCGGATCGCTTTACGCCGGGCCTGTGCTTGCACTAACCGGACGAACCGGTCCGTCACGCCGACTCGGCAAGCCGACCTGCAACGAGGTTCTTCCATGAAACTGCCGCGCCGCTTCTTCCAGCCGCTCGCCGCCGGCGCGCCCGAGCCCTTCCGCGAGCTGCCGGTGCGGCTGGAGCGGATGATCCACTTCGTGCCGCCCCACAACGACAAGGTCCGCGCCCGCGTGCCGGAGCTCGCGCCGACCGTCGACGTCGTGCTCGGCAACCTCGAGGACGCGGTGCCGATGGACCAGAAGGAGGCGGCCCGGAAGGGCTTCGTCCAGATGGCGCAGGCGACCGACTTCGCGGCGACCGGCACCGGCCTGTGGAGCCGCATCAATGCGCTGAACTCGCCGTGGTTTCTCGACGACCTGTTCGAGCTCGTGGCCGCCGTCGGCTCGAAGCTCGACGTGGTGATGATTCCCAAGGTCGAGGGCCCGTGGGACATCCACTACGTCGACCAGCTGCTCGCCCAGCTCGAGGCGCGCCACGGCGTGACGAAGCCGATCCTGATCCACGCGATCCTGGAGACGGCCGAAGGCGTCGCCAACGTCGACGCCATCGCCTGCGCGTCGCCCCGCATGCACGGCATGAGCCTCGGCCCCGCCGACCTGGCGGCGTCCCGCGGCATGAAGACCACCCGCGTCGGCGGCGGCCACCCGGAATACCGCGTGATCGCCGACCCGGCCGGCGAGGGCGTCGCCCGCGCCTCCGCCCAGCAGGACCTCTGGCACTACACCATCGCGAAGATGGTCGACGCCTGCATGGCCAACGGCATCAAGGCCTTCTACGGCCCGTTCGGCGACTTCTCCGACGGCCCGGCCTGCGAGGTCCAGTTCCGCAACGCCTTCCTCATGGGCTGCGCCGGCGCCTGGACGCTGCATCCGAACCAGGTCGCCATCGCCAAGCGCGTCTTCGCCCCCGATCCGGACGAGGTGGCCTTCGCCGCCCGCATCGTCGCGGCGATGCCCGACGGCACCGGCGCGGTGATGCTCGACGGCAAGATGCAGGATGACGCCACCTGGAAGCAGGCCAAGGTCATCGTCGACCTGGCCAAGCTCGTGGCGGCCAAGGACCCGGAGCTGGCCGCGGTGTACAAGCTCGGCTGATGACCAGACCTCGATGAGCCCGACGCATCGAGGCTTGGCCCCCGCGACCGCGGGGCGGCGGCTCTCCGCCGGACCTCACGGGTTCTCGCCCATGAGGTCCGGCATGAGCCGTCACGGCCCGAACCGGCTTCGGTAATCCTGCGGCAGCGCAGCGACGAGCCGCAGGAAGCTGCGGCGCATGGTTTCCTCCGAGCCGAAGCCGCAGGCCTGCGCGATGCGCTTCACCGGGCGCCTGGTCTCGGACAGCGCCCGTTGCGCCGCCTCCACCCGCAGGCGCTCCACCCCCTTGGCCGGCGTCAGCCCGGTCGCCGCGCGGTAGTGCCGGCCGAGGCTGCGCTCGCTCATGCCCGCCACCGCCGCCAGCGCCGGAATCGAGAGGTCGCCGGCCAGGTTCTCCCGGATCCAGGCATGGAGGGCGTCGAACCGGTCGTCGCCGGCCTGGAGCGCGAGCGCCGCGCTGAACTGCGCCTGCCCGCCGGGGCGCTTGAGGAACATCACGAGATGGCGGGCGACGCCGAGCGCCAGCGCACGGCCGAGATCCTGTTCCACCAGCGCCAGCGCCAGGTCGATGCCGGCGGTGATCCCCGCCGAGGACCAGACCGGGCCGTCCTGCACGAAGATCGGGTCCGGCTCGACGCGCGCCAGCGGATAGAGCTCGGCGAGCCGCTCGCAATGGGCCCAGTGGGTGGCCGCCCGGCGCCCGTCGAGGAGCCCTGCCGCCCCGAGCAGAAAGGCGCCGGTGCAGACCGAGGCGACCCGCCGCGCCCGCGCCGCCCGCGCCCGCATCCAGTCGACGAGGTCCGCGTCGGCCGAGGCCGCGACGACGCCGGGGCCGCCGGCGACGATCAGCGTGTCGAGCGGGGCGTCGCGGTCGGGCAGGGGGTCGACCGCCAGCCGCAGGCCCGCGGACGAGGTCAGCGCGCCGTCGCCCCAGCCGACCACACGCGGCGCGTAGGGCCGCGAGCCCCGTGCCTGCTCGTTGGCCGTCGCGAAGACCTGCAGCGGACCAGCCACGTCGAGCAGTTGCACGGACGGAAAGGCCAGCACCTCGACGATGCGGGGCGATCCGGCGTGGGTTCGAATGGTATGGGTTCGAGCGGCATCTGGCTGGAAACGAGGGTCGTGTGGCATCCCGGCCAGATCTTGAGGCCTTAGGGTGTCCCTGTCCACCACGGAGACCCCGCGATGATCCCCCCCGAGACCCACCTGCAGATCGGCTCGCTCCTGTTCGAGGGGCTGGACCAGATCGACCTCACCGGCCCGTTCGAGGTGCTGTCCCGCATCCCGAACGCGACCTACCGGATCTACGCCCCGACCGCCGAGAGCGTGCGCGACGTCCGCGGCCTGCGGCTCACCCCCGACGCGGCCTTGGCCGATGCGCCGCAGCTCGACGTGCTGCACGTGCCCGGCGGCTTCGGCCAGGAGGCGCTGATGCGGGACGAGGCCGTGCTCGGCTGGATCCGGCGGCAGGCGGGGGGAGCCGGGCACGTCTTCTCGGTCTGCACCGGCGCCCTGCTCCTCGGCGGTGCCGGGCTGCTCAGGGGGCGCCGGGCGACGACGCATTGGAGCGCCTTCGCGCTGCTGCCGTATTTCGGCGCGGAGCCCGTCGACCGGCGCGTCGTGGTCGACGGGTCGTGGGTGTTCGCGGCCGGCGTCACCGCGGGCATCGACGGCGCGCTGCAGCTTGCGGCCGAGCTGCGCGGCCCGGAGGTCGCCCAGGCGATCCAGCTCGGCATGGAATACGCCCCCGAGCCGCCCTTCGACAGCGGCACGCCGCGGACCGCCCCGGCCGCGATCCTCGAGCGGGCGCGCACCGGCGTCGCCGAGATCACCGCGCGGCGGGAGGCGACCGCACGCAGGGTCGCCGCCGAGCTCGGGATCGCCCTCCCCGCCGGCGGGTGAGGCTCGCCTCGATCACGACGGCCGCACGGGCGCGGGCGACCCGCGACGCGGGTCGGTTCCGATGCACCGCCCCCGGAACCCGGTGACAAGCCCGCCATCCGCGCCTATCTGATCCGTCATGATGGATCAGGCCATGACCGACCCGCGACCGACCGAATCGAGACTGCGCATCGCCAAGTTCGGGATCGGCGCGGTGGTGCGCCACCGGATCTACCCGTTCCGCGGCATCGTGTTCGATGTCGACCCGGTGTTCGACAACACCGAGGATTGGTGGCTGGCGATCCCCGAGGAGGCGCGTCCGCGCAAGGACCAGCCGTTCTACCACCTGCTCGCCGAGAACGCCGAGACCGAGTACGTCGCCTACGTGTCCGAGCAGAACCTGGTGCCCGACACCTCGGGCGAGAGCCTGCGCCACGCCGGCATCCCGGAGATGTTCGAGCGCGACCCCGGCGGCACCTACCGCATGCGCGACCGCACCGCGAACTGACCGTTTCGGGACGCGCACCGTCCGGCCCTTCGAGCGCCTTCGTGGCCTACGATCTCGTGACGTCGGCGCTCGTCGCCCTGACGATTCCGGCGGCTTCCATCCGTGCCCAGGCGGCGGCGAGCGATCCGCCCTGGTCGATCGCCCGCGTCGCGTCCGCGACGACGGCGGCCTCGAAGCCTGCCGCGCGCGCATCGAGGGCGCTCCAGGCGACGCAGTAATCGGTGGCGAGCCCGCACAGGACCACGCGCCGGACGCCGCGCTCGCGCAGGTAGCCGGCGAGCCCCGTCGGCGTTCCGTCGGCCTCGACGAAGGCCGAGTAGCTGTCGACTCCGGGGCTCAGGCCCTTCCGCAGGACGAGGGCGGCGCCGGGCAGGTCGAGGCCGGGGGCGAGCGCCGCCCCGGCGCTGCCCTGCACGCAGTGGTCAGGCCACAGCACCTGCTCGCCGTAGGCCAGCCGCACCGTCTCGAACGGCGCCCGGCCCGGATGCGCGCTCGCGAACGAGACGTGCCCGGCCGGGTGCCAGTCCTGCGTCAGCACCAGGGTCCGGAACCGCGCGGCCAGCGCCCGGATCGGCGCGACGACGGCGTCGCCGTCGGGCACTGCGAGCGCGCCGCCGGGCAGGAAGTCGTGCTGCACGTCGACGACGAGCAGGGCCTCGGCCGCGCCGACCGTCACGGGCAGCCCCCGGCTTCGGCGGAACGGCGTCCGCCCGGGATCCTCCGACCCGGCGATCCCGGGATCACGGGACCATCACCGTCGAGCCGGTGGTCTCGCGGCCGGCGAGGTCGCGGTGGACCTGCTGGGCCTCCGACAGCTTGTAGGTCCGGTTGACCGGGATCCTGACCGCCCCGCTCTGCACCACCGAGAACAGGTTCTTCGCCATCTCGGCCAGGATCTCCGGGCGGCTCGCGTAGGTGAACAGGGTCGGGCGCGTCACGTAGAGCGAGCCCTTGGCGGCGAGCAGGCCGAGGTCGAGCGCCTTGATCGGGCCGGAGGCGGAGCCGAAGCTCGCGAGCAGGCCGAGCGGGGCCAGCGAATCGAGCGAGCCCATCAGCGTGTCCTGCCCGACGCCGTCGTAGACCACCGGGACGCCCTTGCCGCCGGTGATCTCGCGGACGCGGGCCGCCACGTCCTCTTCGCGGTAGAGGATGACGTGGTCGCAGCCGTGGGCGCGGGCAAGCTCCGCCTTATCGGCCGAGCCGGCGGTGCCGATGACGGTGGCGCCGAGGTGCTTGGCCCATTGGCAGGCGATCAGGCCGACGCCGCCGGCGGCCGCGTGCCACAGGATCGTGTCGCCCGGCTTCACCGCATAGGTCCGGTGCAGCAGGTACTCGGCGGTGAGCCCCTTCAGCATCATGCCGGCGGCGGTCGAATCGTCGATCCCGTCCGGCACGTGCACGGCGGCCGAGGCCGCGATCAGCGGCTCCTCGGCGTAGGTGCCCTCCCCCGATCCGGTGGCGACCCGGTCGCCGACCGAGAACCCGGTCACGCCCTCGCCGACCGCCGTCACCGTCCCGGCGACCTCCTTGCCCGGGGTGAACGGCAGCTGTGCCGCCTTGTAGGCGCCGGAGCGGAAGTAGATGTCGATGAAGTTGACGCCGATCGCGCCGGCGCGGATGCGGATCTGGCCGGGGCCGGGCTGCGGCGTCGGCACGTCCTCGTAAGCCATCACCTCGGGGCCGCCGTAATCCTGAACGCGTATCGCCTTCGGCATCGTCGTCGCCTCTTCCTCGCGTGAGATCGTGCCCGGCGAGATAAGGGACGGGGCGCCCGGCGCAATGGCTTCGATCGGGGCGGGCGATACAGAGCGGGGCGCGCATCCCGGCGCCGCGAGCAAATCATCGATCCGGGGAGGGAACGCGATCGGCCCGGACGCGGTTGAGAGGCCCACGTCGCCGAGCATGCCTTGCAGTGGCCATGTTTCAATCTTAACTGAACCTGAACGAAAGGCTGATTCGTTCAGGCCGTCACGGGAAAGATGGAGGACAGCGATGCTGACCGGACCGTTCCAACGCCTGCCGGGGTCTTCCGAGGGATGGCAGTCCCTCGCTCACGAGCCCTGGCTGCTGCCGATCTCCGACGCCGCCTCCGAGCAGGCTTCCGACGTGGGTATCGCGGTTCGCCGGGCCGCGCGGCCCCTCTGGATCGCCGCCAACGGCCTCTGCTTCGCCCTGGCGCTCCTGCTGGCCGCCGAGACCTCGACCGGCTGGATGAGCGGCAACCGCCTCGCGGCGACGCCGAAGACCGTCGTCACCGCCAGCGCCTCCTGAGTCAGACCGTTTCGCGACGCGGGGCGGCGCCTGCCGGCGGCGTCTCCCGCGACGTCTCGGGCGCGAGCCCCTGCGCCGTCCGCAGGGTCGCGGCCATGGCCTGAAGCCGGGCCTGCGGATCGTCCGGCTGGATGACGCCGGCCGACATCACCAGCTTGGCCGCATCGTCCACGCTCATCCCGACCTCGATGATGTCGGTGCGCGGCAGGTAGAAGAAGAACCCCGTGGTCGGGTTCGGCGCGCAGGGCAGGAACACGCCGACATAGTCGTTGCGGCCGTCCTCCCCTGCTTCTCCCTTGCCGCCGGGAAGCGCCGCCTGGACGTCGGGCGCGGCCGGCGCCGACAGGAACACCACCGACCAAGTTCCCTTCACCGGGAACTCGACGAGGCCGACCGTGCGGAACGAGGTTCCGTTGGCGGAGAACAGCGTCTCGAAGATCTGCCGCAGGCCCTTGTAGAGCCCCGAGATCACGGGCGTGCGCGCCAGCAGCACCTCGCCGAACTCGATCACGCTGCGCCCGACGAGGTTCGCCGTGAGGAAGCCGAGCAGGGTCACCGCCACGAAGGCGATGAGCATGCCCAGCCCCGGGATCGAGAACGGCAGGTAATGGTCCGGCAGGTAGCTCGCCGGCACCAGCGGCTTCACGAACCCGTCGATCAGCGTGATGATCCACCACGTGATGTAGGCGGTGATCGCCAGCGGCCCCGCGACGATGATGCCGGTGAGGAAGTACGTCCGCAGCCGTCCGCGCGCGCTCACGCGGGGGCGGGGGCCCGCGGGGTCCGGCTCGGACGGCGGCAGCGTGGTCGGCGGTCTCACGGAAACCAGGGCAGCCCCCGAAGGCAAGGTCGCGAAGGCACGATGCCGGGCACGGCTCCGGTGCCCTCAGACCTACTCCCTCCGCCGGCCCGTCTCAAGGCCGCGGTTCGGCAACGAGACCGGGGCCGCGCGGCGCCGACCGTCGCGCGGCCCCGGCACGCCGGCGCAGGACGTAGAGCACGAGGCCGGTGATCGCGAGCAGCGGCATCATGAGCGCGGCGAGGCAGAAGACCAGGGCGAAGACCCCACCGAAGAAGCGCCCGCGATGGACCTCGAGCATGGACTCGGCGATCTGCCGGCCGAGCGCCTCGTCGGAGAAGCGCACGCGCGAGAGGCGGGTGCCGGTCGCGGCGTCGAAGGTCGATTCGTTGCGCGCCTTCGGGGCGTCGGACGCCGCGGCGATCCAGCGGATGCGGATCCGCGTCGCGTCGCGCCCCGGCAGCGTCACGGTCGCGAGCGCCGCCGACGCGCCCTCCTCCGCCCGGAACGCGGCCCAGGCCCTGTCCAGGGCGAGCGGGTTTTCGGTGCTCCCGACCGGGCTCGCCTCGCCTTGCCTCTCTCCCGCCTTGCGCCCGGCACGCGCCTCGGGCGCCTTGCCCGTGAGGAGCCGGGTCGCGGCCGACCTGTACGGCTCGTAGGACCACCACAGCCCCGTCAGCGCGATCACGGCGTAGACCGGCAGCAGCCAGGTGCCGGCGACGGCGTGGAGCGACCAGTAGCGCGGGCGCCCCGGCCGGCGCAGGCTCGGCCTCAGCCAGATCCGCCAGGCGTGGGCCTTGGGCCAGCGCAGGTACAGGCCGGTGGCGAGGAACGCGAGCAGCGCCACCGCCGCCGCCCCGGTGATCGTCCGACCCCAGCCCCTGCCCTCCCCGGGCAGGAGCAGCCACCGGTGCAGGCCGCGGATCGTCGCGAAGGTCGCCTCGCCGCGGATCTCGCCGCGCAGCGTGCCGTGGTAGGGATCGAGGTAGACCGAGGGCGGCCGCGCGCCGGACGTGTCGTCGGCGAAGCGCACGCGGGGGACGATCGCCGGGTCGCCGGCGATCGTCAGCGTGCTCACCCTCAGGCCCGGGCGCTGCGCGCCGACTCGCGCGACCAGCGCCTCCGGGCCGAGATGCGGCCGGTCCAGGACCGCGATCCGCGCACGGTCGGCATTGGCGAGATCGACGATGGCCTCCTCGTAGCTCATCATCGCGCCGGTGACGCCGACCACGGCGAGGACGAGACCGGCGATGAGGCCGAGCGCCCAGTGCAGGCGGAACAGGACGGTGCGGAGGGGGACGGGCATCGCGGGCGGTACGTCATGAGAACGACGCGAAGTCAAGTCTTCCGGCGGGACCCCGAAATTCTCGACGCTGAATTACTACAATTCAGGGTAGTGTCCCCTCGCGTTGCTTGCCCGGCCATGGTCGAACGCCCCGAAACCCTTCGCCCGACACGGACGGACCGGAGGGCCGGGGCCGGTTCTTCGACCCGGCGCCGCCCGACGATCGCCCGGTCGCAGGCCGTCGAGTCGATTGCGCCCTCCGGCGGCCCCGCGTATACAAGGTCATTCCCCTTTTGAATGCGTGAGACGGGACTTTCGGATCGAGCGGTCCGGAGGCTGCGGACCGATGCCCGGCCCCGTCCGTCCACGCGTCGGTTTTGGAGCCCGTGCGAAACATGACCCAGGGTCCGCTGATGCCCAAGGCGACCGCCGTCTGGCTGGTCGAGAACACCTCGCTCGCCTTCGAGCAGATCGCCGATTTCTGCAAGCTGCACCCGCTGGAGGTGAAGGGCATCGCCGACGGCGAGGTCGCCGCCGGGATCAAGGGCTTCGATCCGATCACCGCGGGCCAGCTCACCCGCGACGAGATCGAGAAGGCGCAGAAGTCGCCGGCCTACAAGCTCAAGGTCGCGGTCTCGAAGGTGAAGCTGCCCGAGGTCAAGCGCACCACCAAGGGGCCGCGCTACACCCCGCTGTCGCGCCGCCAGGACCGCCCGAACGCGATCCTCTGGCTGCTGCGCAACCACCCCGAGCTGAAGGACGCGCAGGTGATCCGGCTCGTGGGCACCACCAAGTCGACGATCCAGCAGATCCGCGAGCGCTCGCACTGGAATTCCGGCTCGCTGCAGCCGATGGACCCGGTGACGCTCGGCCTATGCACCCAGATCGACCTCGACTTCGAGGTCCAGCGCGCCGCCAAGGACCGGCCGGCCGCGCTCGCCGCCGATTCGGGAGCCTCGCTCCTGCCGACCGAGGTCTCCACCCGCGACGAGGCGCCCGAGGCCGACGAGCACCGCCACGGCGGCCGCGAGGAGCGGATCAACGCCGATTCGGTCTTCGCCAAGCTCAAGGGCGTCCGCCCGGCGGACGACGACGAAGACTAGATCGTACTCGGGGGGCTCAAGTCTCCGGACCGAAGGCGTGGGCCTGCTTCGAAGGAAGCGGGCCCATTTTCGTGCCGACATCCGTTTCTGTTGAACTTCAGGGCCCGTTGCTGTAGAGAGCCGGCGTCCTTCCGGGCCGACCGCACGCGCGTGTTCTCGTGTTGCGCCGCGCCGCCCCGGGACGACCGCCCTCGGACACCGTACGAACGCGTCGGCAAGCCGATCCCATTTTCGGATCGGTCGCTCCCCCATCCGGAGCGGCAGCGGCAACGGGGGCGTTCGCAACACGAGCCGCCGACGTGAGGGCATCCCTTGAGGGAGCCCGTTCAGGAGACAGAATGACTGCTGGTACCGCTCTGCAGCGCGACGCCTACCGCGACGACTTCGCGGCGCTGCTCGAGGAATCGTTCCTCCAACACGAGATCACCGAAGGCTCCGTCGTCAAGGGTCGCGTCGTCGCGATTGAGAAGGACGTCGCGGTCATCGACATCGGCGCCAAGACCGAGGGTCGCGTCGCCCTCAAGGAATTCAACGGCCCCGGCCGCGAGGGCGAGCTCGCCGTCGGCGACGAGGTCGAGGTCTACGTCGACCGCATCGAGAACGCGCTCGGCGAGGCCGTCATCTCGCGCGACAAGGCGCGCCGTGAGGAGTCGTGGGTCAAGCTCGAGAAGGCCTTCGAGGCCAACGAGCGCGTCTCCGGCACGATCTTCAACCAGGTCAAGGGCGGCTACACCGTCGACCTCGACGGCGCCGTGGCGTTCCTGCCGCGCTCCCAGGTCGACATCCGCCCGGTGCGCGACGTGACCCCGCTGCTCGGCACCCCGCAGCCGTTCCAGATCCTCAAGATGGATCGCCGCCGCGGCAACATCGTCGTCTCGCGCCGCACCGTCCTCGAGGAGAGCCGCGCCGAGCAGCGCTCCGAGCTGGTGGCCAACCTCGAGGAGGGTCAGGTCATCGACGGCGTCGTCAAGAACATCACCGAGTACGGTGCGTTCGTGGATCTGGGCGGCATCGACGGCCTGCTCCACGTCACCGACATGGCGTGGCGCCGCGTGAACCATCCGTCCGAGGTCGTGACCATCGGCCAGACGGTCAAGGTCAAGATCATCAAGATCAACCACGAGACCCACCGCATCTCGCTCGGCATCAAGCAGCTGCTCGCCGATCCGTGGGAGGGCATCGCCCAGCGCTATCCGGTCGACGCCAAGCTCAAGGGCCGCGTCACCAACATCACCGACTACGGCGCCTTCGTGGAGCTCGAGCCGGGGATCGAGGGCCTGATCCACGTCTCCGAGATGAGCTGGACCAAGAAGAACGTCCACCCCGGCAAGATCGTCTCCACCTCGCAGGAAGTGGAAGTGCAGATCCTCGAGGTCGATCCGGTCAAGCGCCGCATCTCGCTCGGCCTCAAGCAGACCCTGCAGAACCCGTGGGAGGCCTTCAACGAGAAGCATCCCGTCGGGTCCGAGGTCGAGGGCGAGGTCAAGAACAAGACCGAGTTCGGCCTGTTCATCGGCCTGGAAGGCGACGTCGACGGCATGGTCCACCTGTCGGACCTCGACTGGAACCGTCCCGGCGAGCAGGTGATCGAGGAGTTCAAGAAGGGCGACATGGTCAAGGCGCAGGTTCTCGACGTCGACGTCGAGAAGGAGCGCATCTCGCTCGGCATCAAGCAGATCGGCGGCGACCCCTTCGCGGAGGCCGGCGACGTCAAGAAGGGCCAGATCGTCACCTGCGAGGTCGTCGAGGTGAAGGATTCGGGCATCGAGGTGAAGATCGTCGACACCGACATGTCGACTTTCATCCGCCGCGCCGAGCTCGCCCGCGACCGCGGCGACCAGCGCCCCGAGCGCTTCGCCGCCGGCGAGAAGTTCGACGCCCGCGTCATCCAGTTCGACCGCAAGGCGCGCCGCGTCCAGCTGTCGATCAAGGCGCTGGAAGTCGCCGAGGAGAAGGAGGCGATGGCCCAGTTCGGCTCCGCCGATTCGGGTGCCTCGCTCGGCGACATCCTCGGTGCGGCCTTCAAGAAGGCCCGCACCAGCGACGACGTCGAGGAGAAGTAGTCCGGTCCAGGCCGGCCGCCCGGTCCATCCGGGCGGCCGTCAGGTCCCGGTCGATCGAAGGCCCGCGCCGGACACCCGTCCGGCGCGGGCCTTTCGTTTGGCGGGGCAAGACGATCCGGCGGCCCATGACAGGCGCGGCGCAACCGCAAGGCGATGCGGTTTTGGCCCCCTGCGCCCCTTGCCGGTCCGTGTCCGGCAGGGCTAGAACACCGCTCGCGGGCAACCGCCCGGCGCCCACGAGCTCAAGCCTGCCAAGGACTTGGTCTGTACCGCTGCCTAAGGTGCGGACCACGTCGCGGCACGTGAGCCTCGTGCGCCCTGCCCCGGGCATCGGTCTGCGGGTGGGCTGAGAACCGGCCGGCCCGCGCGGCCGGGACCGTGAGGGAGCAGACCATCGCATGGCAGCCGACGCCGAACTCCTGATCGACCGGCGGCGGCTGCGCCGCAAGCTGTCCCTGTGGCGCGTCGTCGGCATCGGCGGCCTCGTCGTCGCCGTCGGCGCGGTCGGCCTGCGGGTCCGCGCCGGAACGGAGGGCGGGCTGTTCGGTGCGGTGAAGCCGCAGATCGCCCGCATCTCGATCTCGGGCTTCATCTCCGGCAGCGAGGCCACCGCCAAGCTGATGAAGCGGGTCGGTGAATCCGCCGCCGTCGAGGGCGTGGTGGTCTCGATCAACTCGCCGGGCGGCACCACCACCGGCTCCGAGGAGCTGTTCCGCAACCTGCGGGCGCTGGCCGAGAAGAAGCCGATCGTCGCCTTCGTCGACGGCACCGCGGCCTCGGGCGCCTACATCACCGCGATCGCCGCCGACCACATCGTCGCGCGCGAGACCTCGCTCGTCGGCTCGATCGGCGTGCTGTTCCAGTATCCGGACGTGTCGGGGCTGCTCGACAAGGTCGGCGTGAAGGTCGAATCGGTGAAGTCCTCGCCGCTCAAGGCCGAGCCGTCGGGCTTCACCCCGACCTCGCCGGAGGCGCGCGCCGCCCTTGCGGCGGTGGTCGGCGACACCTACGCCTGGTTCAAGAACCTCGTGGCCGAGCGGCGCGGGATGGACGGCGCCCAGGTCGCCACGGTCTCCGACGGCCGGGTGTTCAGCGGCCGCCAGAGCGTGCCGCTGAAGCTCGTGGACGAGCTCGGCAGCGAGCGGCAGGCGATCGCCTGGCTCGAGAGCGCGCGCAAGGTGCCCAAGAACCTGCCGGTGACCGACTGGAAGCCGGCTTCCGGCCAGGGCTTCGGCCTGTTCTCGGCGCTCGGCCTCGGTGCCGACCTCCTCGGGCTCGACGGCCTGTCCGCCCGGTTGGCCGAGGCCGGGGCCGAGGCGGGGGCCGTCACCCGGGGCGGCATGCTCGTGCTGTGGCGCCCGAGCCCGTCCGCCGCGCCCTGATCGGTGCGATCCATCAGGATTCGCGCCCCGGAACTTCGAGAAGACCAGACGCCATGATCAAGTCGGAGCTCGTCCTCAAGATCGCCGAGCAGAACCCGCACCTCTACCAGCGGGACGTCGAGACGCTGGTCAACGCGATCCTCGACACGATCGCCGACGCGCTGGCACGGGGCGACCGGGTCGAGCTGCGCGGCTTCGGCGCGTTTTCGGTGAAGCGCCGGGATGCGCGCCGCGGGCGCAACCCGCGCACGGGTGCGGCCGTTGCCGTGTCGGAAAAGGCCATCCCCGTGTTCAAGACCGGCAAGGAGATGCGCCTGCGCCTCAACGCGGCCGGGATCGGCGAGAGCCAGTCCGCGGCCGAGTAGGGCGCCGCGGGATGCTGGGCGGCCGCGTCGCCGCCGGTGCGGCGGATCGCGGATGGCCCCTCGGGCCATCCGCAGCACGGTTAAGAACGGTTCGGAGAGATCGATGGTCCGCTTCCTCAAGAGTCTGGTGCTGCTGCCCATCGCGGTCCTGGTGATCCTGCTCGCGGTCGCCAACCGCGATCCCGTCCGCCTCTCGCTCGATCCGTTCTCGCCCGATCCGGTGTTCAGCGTGACGCTGCCCCTTTACGCGATCCTGTTCGGCGCCGTGGCGCTCGGCATCGTCGTCGGCGGCATCTTCGCCTGGCTCGGGCAGGGCAAGGCGCGCCGCCAGGTCCGCCACCGCGGCCGCGAGATCCGCCGGCTCGAAGGCGAGACCGAGCGGCTGAAGGCCTACGCCCCGCCGGAGCCCGGCACCGCCCTGACGCTGCCGGGGCGGACCGCGCTGCCGGCCCCGCGCTGACGCGCGATTCCGGTTCTCGGGCCATGTCGATTCGCGTCAAGATCTGCGGCCTGAGCACGCCCGAGACGCTGGCCGCCGCGCTGGAATCCGGGGCCGACTGGATCGGCCTCGTGCGGTTCGAAAAGAGCCCGCGCCATGTCGGCCTCGACACGGCCCGCGCCCTCTCCGAGCAGGCCCGCGGCAGGGCCGAGCGCGTCGTGCTGCTGGTCGATCCGGACGATGCCGCGCTTGCCGCCGCGATGGAGGCGATCGATCCTGACCTGATCCAGCTGCACGGCTCCGAGACCCCGGAGCGCGTCGGCGAAATCCGCCGCCTCGCCGGCCGCCCGGTGATGAAGGCCATCGGCGTCGCGACCCGCGCCGACCTCGATCGGATCGCGGCCTACGCCGTCGCCGACCGCCTGCTCCTCGACGCCAAGCCGCCGCCCGGAGCCGCGCTGCCCGGCGGCAACGGCCGCGCCTTCGATTGGGATCTGCTCGCCGGAGCGGACCTTCCCGCCGGCTGGATGCTGTCGGGCGGCCTCGACGCGGTCAGCGTCGCCGCGGCGCTCGCCCGCACCGGCGCCACCGCGGTCGACGTCTCCTCGGGCGTCGAGGCGGGCCCGGGCGTGAAGGATCCCGACCGCATCGCCGCCTTCGTCAAGGCGGCCCGCGCGGGGGGCTGAGCCGGGATCAGCCCGCTCGCAGATCGGCGAGGGATCGCCGCTGCCGCCCGTCTTCGAAAAAGTTGTCGGGGGCGAGCCAGGCCCCGAACGCCGCCCTCACCCGGGGCCACTCGGCGTCGGTGACCGAGAACCAGGCGGTGTCGCGCGAGCGGCCCTTCACCACGACGGCGTTGCGGAAGACGCCCTCGAAGGTGAAGCCGTAGCGCAGGGCCGCCGCGCGCGAGGGCGCGTTGAGGGCGTCGCACTTCCACTCGTAGCGGCGGTATCCGAGCTCGTCGAAGGCGCGGGCCATCATCAAGGCCATGGCCTCGGTCGCGGCGGGCCGCCGCGCCAGCAGGGCCGAGAAGTGCAGGTGCCCGACCTCGATGACGCCGTTGGCCGGATCGATGCGCAGGTACGACGCGATCCCGACCGCCCGGCCGGTGCCGGCATCGACGACCGCGTGGAACAGCGGGTCGGCGCCGGCCGCCATCGCCGCCAGCTCGGCCCGGTAGGCGCTCTCCGTCTCCGGCAGGGTGTTGCCGAGATAGGTCCAGCCCCGCCGGTCCGGCGCCGCGGAGAAGGCCGAGAACAGGTCGGCGCCATGGCGCTCCGCATCGAGCGGCTCGACCCGGCAGGTGCGTCCCTGCATCGCCTCCCGCGGCGGCAGCGGGCGCGGGCGCCAGTCGGGCAGGGCCGGCCCGATCGGCTGGCCGAAGCTGTTCTCGCGCGCGCTCATCGTCCGCTCCGTTCCTGCACCAGGTCGGCCATGTGTGCTGACATGTCCGCCGCCATATCCTCCCGGCCGCCCGCCGCGCGAAAACCCGCGACCACGCCGGCGCGGTCGGCCTCCGGCCGGTTCTGGCTGAGCTTCCACTTGCCGGCGATGCGCGCAACCGGGATCTCGATCCCGACGATGCCCTTCACCTGCGCGTCGGTGAAGGGTTTGGGCGCGTCGTCCGCCGACCAGGGCTCGGGCCGCGACGCCTCGCGCTGGTCGGTGAGTTCGGCGATCTGGCGGCGGAGCCAGTCGGGGTCGTCGACCACAAGCGGCCGACCCCAGGCGTGGACGGTGGCGTAGTTCCAGGTCGGCACCACCTTCCCGGTCTCGCGCTTGGTCGCGTACCAGGACGGGGTGACGTAGCCCTGGGGACCCTGGAACACCACGAGGCATTCCGCGACCTGCGCCAGCTCGCGCCATTGCGGGTTGGCCCGCGCCAAGTGCGCGCGCAGCGTCCCCCGTTCGGACGCCGCGCCGTCGATCAGGAACGGGATCGGGTTCGCCATCAGGCCCCCCGGACCGGCGGTGACCAGGAGCCCGAGGGGATGGGCGCGGATCAGGGCATGCTGCGCCCCGAGGTCGTCCTCTCGGAAATGCGGTGGCTGGTACATCGCGGCGCTCCGGACCGGTGGAGGCCCGTGCTTGACCGATCTCCGGTTCAGGCAAAAGATCCGGTTTCACGCAAGCGACTGGACCACTTCGTGCGCAAGGACCCGGAGAGGGAAACGGCGGGGACGAGCCCTCCCGGGGACGCGAGCGCCCTCCCCCTCGTGCTCGATCTCGCGCCCGGCGGGGCGCTGCCGCTGCAGGCGCGCATCGGCGACGCGCTTCGCCGGGCGATCCTGGAACGCCGGATCGCCCGCGGCGCCCGCCTCCCCGGCTCGCGGGCGCTGG
This sequence comes from Methylobacterium sp. J-092, assembly GCF_022829325.1. NCBI lineage: Bacteria > Pseudomonadati > Pseudomonadota > Alphaproteobacteria > Hyphomicrobiales > Methylobacteriaceae > Methylobacterium > Methylobacterium sp. J-092. The sequence continues at coordinate 54,416 of NZ_JAKSXU010000076.1, forward strand.
CCGAGGATCTCGGATGCGCCCGCGGCACCGTGCTGGCCGCGCTGGAGCAGCTGGTCGCCGAAGGCTACCTGACGGCGCGCGGGGGCTCCGGCACCCGCGTGGCCGCCATCCTCCCCGACGACACCCTCGCCGTCGCGAGCCCGCCCGAGGCCGCCGGGTCCTTCCCGGCACCGCCCGTGCTGTCGCGGCGCGGGACGGCCCTGATGGCGTCGTCGGCGCGGGCGTGGTTCTCCGCGCCGGTCGCGCCGGATGCCTTCGCCCTCGGGCGGCCGGCCGCCGACGCGTTCCCGTTCGCGACCTTCGGGCGCCTGCTCCAGACCGAGTGGCGCGACGGCGCCCCGCCGCCCCAACCCCTCGGCGACCCGCGCCTGCGCGCCGCCACCGCGGCCTACCTCGCCGCCACCCGCGGCGTCGCCTGCACGGCCGACGAGGTGATCGTGACGGCGGGCATCCGCCAGAGCCTGCGGCTACTCGCCCAGCTGCTGCTCGATCCGGGCGAGACGGCTCTGGTCGAGGATCCGGGGTTTCCCGGCATCGCGTCGGCGCTGGCGGAGGCCGGCCTGCGCCCCGCCCCCGTCCCGGTCGGGCCGGGCGGCCTCGCGATCGACCGGGCCGGCGCCGCCATGGGCGCGCGCCTCGCCGTGGTGACCCCGGCGCATCACTATCCGCTGGGCCACGCCATGAGCCTCGAGAACCGGCTGGCGCTGCTCGCCTGGGCCGAGGCCACAAGCGCCTGGATCGTCGAGGACGATTACGGCGGCACGTACCGCTATGCTGGCCGGCCGCTGCCGCCGCTGCGCGCCCTCGACCGGACCGGACGGGTGATCTACGCCGGCAGCTTCTCCAAGGTGCTGCTGCCGGCGCTGCAGCTGAGCTACCTCGTGCTGCCGCAAGGGCTCGCCGGCCCGGTCCAGCGGGCGCTCGCGGAGACCGGGCCGGCGCCCTCCGGCCTCGGCCAGGGCGCGCTCGCCCGCTTCATCGACGAGGGCCATCTCGGACGCCACCTGCGCCGCACGCGGAAGCTCCATGCCGGGCGGCAGGCCGCCCTGCTCGACGCCGCCCGCGACCACGCCGCGGGCCTGCTCGCGGTCGCGCCGCTGGAGGGCGGGATGCACCTGGTCGCTCGCCCCGGTCCGGACTGGCCGCCCCGGCTCGGCGACGCCGCGGCCGTCGCCGCCCTGGCGCAGGCCGGCATCGCGGCCGTGGCGCTCTCGGCCTACCACGCCGACCCGATGACGGCCGAGCCGGGCCTGCTGCTCGGCTACGCCGCCGTGCCCGAGCGCGCCATCGCGCCGGCGGTGACGCGCCTGGCGACGACCCTGTGGGCCGCCGGCGGGGGATGAGGCGACGTGGCCCGCTCCTTGCCATCCGCACCGCGCGCCTGTGCTAGCATCCCGAATCCGGCTTTAGAGGGTTCGACAACCGACCGATGCGGCACCAACGAGCCGACCGGATTGTCCCTCATGGTTTTCGGAGTTACATAAACCCGTGACGGCGGTCTGGGACGAGGCGAAGCGGCAGGCGAACCTGCTCAAGCATGGGCTCGACTTCGCCGAGTTCGAGACCGCTTTCGATGGCGAGGATGCCGTCTACCTGCCCGCGCAGCCGAGCCGCACCGGCCGCATCCGCTACAAGATCATCGGTCGATGGCGGGACCGGTTGGTCGTCGTCGTGATCGTCTCGCCATTGGGGGCGGAAGCCATCGCCCTGGTGAGTTTGCGCTACGCCAATCCGAAGGAAAGGGCCGTCCATGATCGTCTCGGATCGCAAGACAGACGCGCCGGCATTTTCCCAGGCGGATTGGGATGAGGTCTCCGACAACCCCGACCTGACGGACGTGGAACTCGCCGCGTTGAGACCGGCTCGCGAGCTGCCTCCGGATATCTACGCCGCGCTTCCGAGAAACCGCGGCGGACGCCCGCGGGCCGCGTCGCCCAAGGTGCAACTCACGCTTCGGATCGATCGCCGTGTGCTCGATGCCTACAAGGCGACCGGTCCCGGTTGGCAGACCCGCATGCATGACGTGCTGGCCCGCATCGTGGATGATCCAGGCGCAGGTCCGCATGCGGAAGCCGATACGGCGCGTGAGGCGGGGATTTCTCGGCGGACGGGATCGGACCGAGGGGGCGCCGTCGCAGCCGGTCAGCCGTTTCCGCCTTCGCAGGACGCCGAGTCTGGTCCCTCCGGCCGGAAGAAGGCCTGATCGGGCCGATCGTCCGCGTTTCCCCCTTAGGCCGCCGCCTCGGCCCTCACCGGCTGCGGCCCGGCGCGGTAGGCGGCCGACGCCTCCTCCGTGCGCCAGCAGGCGGCGAGGTGCCCGTCGCCGACGCTGAGCGAGGGCGGCGTCTCGCGGCACTTGTCGATCGCGAGGAAGCAGCGCGGGGCGAACGGGCATCCGGTCGGGCGGTTGGCGAGGTCCGGCGGGCTCCCCGGGATCGTCTGGAGCCGCGCGCCTTTGGCCAGCGCCCCCTCCGCGCGGCTGCGCAGCAGGCCGATCGTGTAGGGGTGATGCGGATCGAGCACGACCTGGTGCGCGGTGCCGGTCTCGACGATGCGGCCGGCATACATCACCGAGATCCGGTCGGCGACCTCGACGGCGGCGCCGAGGTCGTGCGTCACCAGGATGATCGACAGGCCGAGATCGCGCTGCAGCTCGCGCAGCAGCAGCAGGATCTGGATCTGCACCGTGGCGTCGAGCGCCGTGGTCGGCTCGTCGGCAAGCAGCACCTGCGGCCGGCAGGCGAGCGCCAGCGCGATCATCGCGCGCTGGCGCATCCCGCCGGACATCTCGTGCGGGTAGGCGTCGAGGCGCCGCTCCGGGCTCGGGATGCGGACGCGCTCGAACAGCGCGAGCGCCCGCTGCCGGGCTCCCGCCGCATCGATCTTTTCGTGGCGGCGGATCGCTTCCGTGATCTGGCGGCCGACGGTGTAGACCGGGTCGAAGGCGAGCAGCGGCTCCTGGAAGATCATCGAGGCGACGTGCCCGCGGAAATCCGCCAGCTCGCGCTTCGACAGCGCGAGCACGTCGCGGCCCGCCACCGAGATCCCGCCCCGCGTGCGGCTGCGCCCTTCCGGGAAGAGGCGCAGGATCGCGCGCAGCGTCACGCTCTTGCCCGAGCCCGACTCGCCGATCAGCGCCATGGCCTGGCCGCGCTCGAGCCGCAGGTCGACCCCGTCGACCACCTCGACCTTGCCGAAGCCGACCTTGAGGTCGGTGAGCTCGACCGCGGGGGGCGACGCGTTCATGTCCGCGCTCATCTTCGCGCTCATGCCGCCACCTGCTCGGCAGCAGGAGCAAGGGAATGGCCCGAGCCCGGCTGCCGCGCGAGGCAGGCGGCCTGATGCAGCGGCGCGATCGGGGCGAGCGGCGGCGTCACGCCGGAGCAGACCGGCTCGGCGAGCCGGCAGCGCGGATGGAAGCGGCAGCCGTCCGGCGGGTCGATCGGGTTCGGCGGATCGCCGGTGAGCAGGGCGGCCTCGGTGCGGTTGTCGGGATCGAGCGACGGCATCGAGGCGAGCAGCGCCTGGGTGTAGGGGTGGGCGGGCTCGGCCAGCACCGTGTCCGAGGGGCCGAGCTCGGCGACGCGGCCGAGATACATCACCATCACCCGGTCGCAGATGAAGCGCACCACGTTGAGGTCGTGGCTGATGAACAGGTAGGTCAGCCCGAACTCCGCCTTGAGGTCGAGGAGCAGGTTGAGCACCTGCGCCTCCACCGACTTGTCGAGGGCCGAGACCGCCTCGTCGAGGAGGATCAGCCGCGGCTCCAGCGCGAGGGCGCGGGCGATGTTGACCCGCTGGCGCTGGCCGCCGGACAGCTCGTGCGGGTAGCGGCCGGCGAAGCGCTTCGGCTCCAGGCCGACGCGGGCCAGCAATCCGCGGGCACGCTCGATCGCCTCGCGGCTGCCGACCCCGTTGACCGTCGGCCCGAAGGCGATCGAGGCCTCCACCGTCATCCGCGGGTTGAGCGAGGCGTAGCTGTCCTGGAACACCATCTGCACCTGGCGGCGATAGGTCCGCCACGGCATCGCGCGGCTGCCCACCGCCTCGCCGTCGAACAGCATCTCGCCCTGGTCGCGCTCGATCAGGCCCATCAGGAGCTTGGCCGTCGTCGACTTGCCGCAGCCGGATTCGCCGACGATCCCGAGGGTCTCGCCCTTGAGCGCCGAGAAGTCGACGCCGTCGACGGCGCGCACGACCGACTTCTTGCCGCCGACGCCCTTGCGCACCGGGAAGTGCTTGACGAGGCCGGAGACCGACAGGAGCGGCTGGGCCGGGCCGCCGCGGTCGCGTAGCGAAGCGGTCGCGAGGTCGGCAGGCTGGACGATGACGCTCATGAGTGTTGCCCTGGGCGCTGATGCCGCGACGGCGATCCGCCGCGTGGGCGGCGACGCGCGGGCGCGCTCGCCGACGTCGGGCGGATGAGAGGGGGGCGGTGCCGAGCCGTGGGGATCACTGGCGGATCTCCATGGCGCTGCGCAATCCGTCCGAGAACAGGTTGAACGAGATCGAGACGATGAAGATCGCCAGCCCCGGCAGCGCCGCCACCGTCGGGTTGACGTAGATCGCGGTGCGCAGCGTGTTGAGCATCAGGCCCCATTCGGGCTCCGGCGGCCGCACGCCGAGGCCGAGGAAGGACAGGCCCGAGGCCAGGATCATCGAGACCGAGATCAGGCCGGTGGAATAGACGAAGATCGGCCCGACCACGTTGCCCAGCACCTGCACCCGCATGATCGTCAGCGCCGAGGCGCCCGACAGCCTCGCCGCGTCGATGTAGTCGCGCGCGCGGATGCCGGTGGTGACGCTTTCGGAGATCCGCGCGATCTGGGGCACGAACACGCAGGTGAGCGAGACGATGGCGTTGAAGATGCCGGCGCCGAGCGCGCCCGAGAGCGCGATGGCGAGCAGCACCGAGGGGAAGGCGAAGAACACGTCGATGGTGCGCATCAGGATCGTGTTGGTCCAGCCGCCGACGTAGCCGGCGACGATGCCGATCGACGACCCGATCACGAAGGCGATCAGCACCGGCGTCACGCCCATGAACAGCGACAGCCGGGCGCCGACCATCAGGCGGCTCAGCATGTCGCGGCCGAGCTCGTCCGAGCCGAGCCAGTAGGTCGCGTCGCCGACCGGCTTCAGGCGGCGCAGCATCGAGCCGCGATACGGGTCCATCGGCGTGATCCACGGCGACAGGATCGCGACGACGACGATGGCGAGGATCACCAATCCGGCGGCGATCGCCACGGGGTCGCGCACGAGGCGATGGCCGACATGGCCCCAGTAGCCGCGGGAGGCGACGAAGGCGTCGGGCTCGACCTCGGACGCCGCGGGGGCGATGCCGCCGTCGAGGGCCATGGTGGCGGCGGTGACGGGTGCGGTCATGACGTCATGCTTTCCTCGGGCTCAGGCCCGCTCGATGCGCGGATCGAGTGCGGTCTGCATCACGTCCACGAGGAGGTTGAGGGCGACGAAGAACATCGCCAGCACCAGGATCGAGCCCTGGAGCAGGGGCAGGTCGCGCTGGAAGATCGCGGCGTTCAGGAGGAAGCCGGTGCCGGGCCAGGCGAACACCGTCTCGATCAGGATCGAGCCGCCGAGCAGGTAGCCGAGCTGCAGGCCCATGATCGCGAGCGCCGTCGGCGCGGCGTTGCGGACCACGTGCTTGAACACGCCGACCTCGTCGAGGCCCTTGGCGCGCAAGGCCTCGACGAAGTCCTGGGCGAGGATGTCGGCCACCAGCGCCCGCACGGTGCGGGCGATAATGCCCATCGGGATCACCGACATCGTGACGGCGGGCAGGATGATGAAGCGCAGATGCTCGAGATCGGGCCGCCAGTTGCCGGAGCCGTCGGGCCCGGCGCCGGTCGGCGGCAGCCAGCCGAGGTTGGCCGAGAACACGATCACCATCACCATGCCGAGCCAGTAATGCGGCACCGAGACGCCGAAGACCGAGATCGCGGAAGCGACCCGGTCGAGGATCGAGTTGCGGTGATAGCCGGCGACGAACCCGAACAGGGTGCCGAAGGTGAAGCCGATCAGCGTCGCGACCGAGGCGAGGATCAGGCTGTTGACCACCGCGCGCGAGACCTCGCCGAGCACCGGCCGGCCGGTGGCGATCGAGACGCCGAGGTCGCCGTGCAGCACGTGCCAGAGCCAGATCGCGTACTGCACCGGCAGCGGCTTGTCGAAGCCGTAGGCGGCGCGCATCTCGTCGATGGTCGCCTGCGTCGCGTCCGCCGGCAGGATCGCGCTGAGGGGATCGCCCGGCGCGAGGTGGACCAGCAGGAAGCAGACCAGGCTGACCCCGAACGCCACGGGCGTCACGGCGACGAGGCGCTTGAGGATGTAGAGCAGCATCGGATCCGGGTGTCCTTGTTCCGATGACCGGGGGGGCGGGCGTGGGCCGGCCCCTCCCCCGCGACGGGGGGAGGGATCGCGTCAGCGCCCCGCGGTCGCGATGGTGATGTTCGAGAAGTCCTGGAACCAGTTCTGCGCCTGGACGAAGCCCTTCACCTTCGGGCTCATCGCCCGCGGGTTCACGTCGTGCGTGATCATGATGAACAGCGCGTCGTCGACGAACTTCTCGTGGACCTTCTCCAGCACCGCCGTCTGCTCGGCCTTGTCGAAGGTGTTGCGGACCTGGTCGAACAGCTTGTCCATCGCCGGGTCGGAATAGTAGCCCCAGTTGGTGCCGTTCGGCGGCGCGAAGTTGCTCTGGAGATGCCGGATGAAGCCGGTGAACGGGTCCTGGATGAAGTACGAGTAGTTGATGCCCGTCACGCCGCGCGAGATGTCGGCCTTGGCGCCGGCGCGCCAGATGTTGATCAGCGTGTTCCACTCGACCACCTCGTAGTCGACCTGGATGCCGACCTCGGCGAGGTTCTGCTGCACGAACTCGTTCATCGGCAGCGGCTGCATCTGGCCGGAGCCGGAGGCCGAGATCGCGATCTTGGTCTTCAGGGGCTTGTTCGGCCCGTAGCCGGCTTCCGCGAGCAGCTTCTTGGCCGCGGCCGGATCGTAGGTCACCTTGAAGGTCGGGTGGCCGAACCACTGGTGGCCGGGCGGGAAGAAGCCGGTGGCCGGCACCGCGAGGCCGCCGAGCAGCTCCTTCAGGCCCTCGCGGTCGATGGCGAGGTTGGCGGCCTTGCGCACGCGCACGTCGTTCCAGGGCGAGCCCTCGACCCGCGACAGGTGCCAGGTCCAGTTGTGGGGATAGGTGTTGGTGACGATGGTGAAGCCGGCGCCCTTCAGCGAGGCGACGGCGTCGGGCGCGGGCGCCTCGATCCAGTCGACCTGGCCGGAGCGGAGCGCCGCGACGCGGGCGTTGGCCTCGGGCAGCGGCACCAGCACGAGCTTGTCGAGCTTGGGCACGCGGGCCTTGTCCCAGTACGCCTTGAAGGGGACCATCTCGGCGCGCTCGCGCGGCGCGAACAGGGTCAGCTTCCACGGGCCGGTGCCGGACGGGGTCTTGGCGAAGGCGTCCCAGCTCCGCCCGAGCTTCTCCCACTGGGCGGGCGAGGACATCATCACCCAGGCGATCTGGTAGGGCAGCGTCGCGTCCGGCGCCTTGGTGACGATCTCCACGGTCAGCGGGTCGACCACGCGATAGCTCGCCACCGCCGGGATGCGGGTGCGGCCTTGAGCCGACTGGCGCGGATCGTATTGCGGGCTGTCGTTCTTCAGCAGCTTGTTGAGGTTCCACACCACGGCGTCGGCGGTGAAGTCGGAACCGTCGTGGAACGTCACGCCGGGGCGCAGCTTGAACGTCCACTTGGTCTTGTCGGCGGCGTCCACCGCCCAGCTCTCGGCCAGCCCCGGCACGAGGTCGGAGGGCTTGGTCGCCGAGGACAGGTCCCAGTTGATGAGCCCGTCGTAGACCGTGTAGCCCATGAAGCGCATGCCCTCGCCGCCGTTGTCGGCCTGGCCGGTGGTCAGCGGGATGTCGGAGGCGGTCATGCCGATCCGGAGCGTGCCCTGCGCCATCGCGGCGGAGGGCGCCTGGGCCGACAGCGCGAGGGCGCCGGCGAACGCCGCACGGGCGGTGAAGGTCTTCATCGAGCGAAACGGCATGTCGGGCGGGTCTGCTCCGTGAGGCGGGCCCCCGCGACGGGGCGCCCGAGAGGACGCCCGGCTCCATGCAAGCGCGCGGCCAGACCGGCGCTGGGGTGTCATTCTTTATTCAATCGCACCGGAGGCGCGGATCGGCGGGGGGCCTACCCGTCGATCAGGCTCACATGCGCGGCGACCACGCGCCAGCCTTCGGGAAACCGCACCCAGGTCTGGCTCTGGCGCCCGATCCGACCCGGCGCGCTCTCGCGGAAGAACAGGGTCATCGCGGTGGCGAAATCCCGCCCGTAGGTGGTGATCACCGTCTCGGACAGGGTCCGCTCCAGGCCGACGGGCGAGCGTGCCCGGCGGAAGGCGCGGATCGCGTCCATGCCGTAGAGGTTCTCGCCCCCGCCGTAGCGGATTGTGCGGGGATCGTCGCGGAACAAGGCCTCGAGCACCGGCACGTCGTTCTCCGTCAGCGCGGTCTCGTAGGCGCGGAACGCCGCCTCGACCTCGGCCTTCACCGCGAAATCGTCGACCACCATCACGTCAGCTCCGCGATCGGGGCGCGGACGATGCCGAGCCGTTCCAGCACCCGCGCCACGCGCAGCGCCACGTCCTCGCGCCAGGGCGCGGCGATGACCTGCACGCCGAGGGGCAGCCCGCCGTCGAGCCAGACCGGCACCGCCGCCACCGGAAGGCCGATGAACGAGATCGGCTGGGTGAACACGCCGATATTGGCCCGCACCGGCAGGGAGACGCCGTCGAGGGTGAAGTGCGTCTGGCCGCGCGGCGGCGCCCGGCAGGGGGTGGACGGCGCCAGGATCACGTCGACGTCCGCGAACAGGTCGGTCACCGCGCCGCGGTACCAGCGCCGGAAGCGCTGCGCCCGCTCGACGAAGGGCGCCGGCAGCATCGCGCCGGCGATGAGGCGGTCGCGCACCGCCGGATCGAAGTCCTCCGGCCGGGTCCGGAGACGGTCGAGGTGGAGCGCGGCGCCCTCGGCCGCGGTGATCAGGTAGGCCGCCGCCCGGGCGCGGGCGGCTTCCGGGATCTCGACGACCCGCGTCGCGGCGAGCGCCCGCGCCGCCACCTGGACCGCGGCGAACGCCTCCGGGTCGCCGCCGCGGGCGAAGTAGCCGCCGGCCACGGCGATGCGGAGGTCGCCGAGGCCGGAATCCAGCCCCGGCAGGACGGGCTCCGCGGCCCGCGCGGTCGCCGCAGCGTCGTCCGGGTCGGGACCCTGCATCGCGTCGTAGGCGAGGGCCAGGTCGGTCACGCTGCGCGCCATCGGCCCGAGATGGTCGAGGCTGTTCACGAAGGGGAAGCTGCCGGCCCGGGTCAGGCGGCCGTAGGTGGGCTTGAGCCCGAAGCAGCCGCAGAAGGCCGAGGGCACCCGGATCGAGCCGTTGGTGTCGGAGCCGAGCGTCAGCGGCACCAGGCCGGCGGCGATCGCCGCGCCCGAGCCGCCCGACGAGCCGCCGGTCATGTGGCCGGCCCCGTGCGGGTTGCGGCTGTCGCCGTCGTGCACGTTCTCGCCGGTGAAGTCGTAGGCGTACTCGCCCATGTTGAGCGCGCCGACGAGGACCGCGCCGGCCGCCTCCAGCCGGCGCACCAGGGCGCCGTCGCGCGCGGCCGGCGCCCGCTCGCGGTTGATCGTCGATCCCGCCCGCGTCGGCAGGCCGGCGCAGTCGATCAGGTTCTTCACCGCGAAGGGCACGCCGGCGAGCGGCCCCGACGCCGCGCCGGCGGCCCGCCGCGCATCCACGGCGTCGGCGGCGGCCAGGGCGCGCGCGGCCGTCACGTCGGTGAAGGCGTTGACCGCCGGGTCGACCCGGCCGATCCGCGCCAGCGTCGCCTCGATCACGCTGCGGGCCCGGACGCGCCCCTCCGCGACGCCGGCGGCGATCGAAGCGGCGTCGGCGCGGCTCCAGTCGGTGCTCTGCTCCACCATCGCCTCAGGCCTCGAAGACCGGGGCCGCCTCGGCCTCGTCGGGCAGCGGGAAGCCGCCGACGAGGTCCGCCGCGGCGGCCAGGACCCGGAGGTTGGCGATCACCGGCGCGACCCAGGCGGGATCGAGGCGCAGCCCGAGCAGCGGGGCCGCGGCGGCGGCGAAGGCGTCGAGATCCGGCGGCGGTGCATCGCGGGTCGTCATCGGGCATCCTCATCGAACGATCGGACCTCGAGCGGGCAAGGGCCGCGCCAAGCCGCCCCGCTGGGCCGGACGCCTGAATTGCTCATCGAATAGGCATAATCCGGTCAATCGCGTCTGCCTACGAGATAGGCAATCGGCGGCTGCCACGCCCATCGTGGACGCAGGGCCGGTCAACCGGCGCCGAGCGTCACCGGCGCGATCGCGGCGAAGACGCAATCCTCCGGCGTGCCGTCCTCGTGCACGAGCATCGCGAAGGTGCCGGGCGCCGAGACCGTCATCAGGTGCGCGTGCCAGGCGCCGGCGCGGTAGTTGATGCCGGCCTGCCCCGGCACCCGGAAGGCGCGGATCGCGGCCTCGTCGGGCCGCCCGTCGCGGTCGGGCGCCACCACGACGAGGTAGGAATCCACCGCGAGCGGCAGGAAGGCCTGGCTCGAATGCGGATGCCGCTCCAGGCGGGTCAGCGGCATCAGGCCGGCGAACGGCTCGCTGCGGATCAGGGCGAGGTTGGCGGAGACGCCCGCGCGCCGGTTCTCGATCGGGCTCGCATGGTCCTGCCGCGGCCCCGCCGCGGGCGCGGCGAGCAGGTCGGCGAAGGGCCGCAAGGCAACCTCGTCCATCGGTTCGATCGGGATCGTGCGCATCGTCCGTCCTGGCTTCGTGCCCGGCTTCGCGGCACGGGGCCGAGCTTCCGCGGCTCGCCTCGGCGGTCAAGCGGGATTCGGGCCGGCTTGCGTATGGCCGAGGGCGGGTTTGCGGGGCCGAGGGCCGCGGCGGGGTTGACGGCGGAGGCGGCTGCGTCGTTGCGTCCCCGAGCCTTCAGACCGCCCGAGCAGACCCGTTGACCGATCCCCGCCCCTATCCCCGCGACCTCGTCGGCTACGGCCGCAACCCGCCGGCCGCCGACTGGCCGGACGGCGCCCGCATCGCGGTGCAGATCGTGCTGAACTACGAGGAGGGCGCCGAGAACTGCATCCTGCACGGCGACCCCGCGTCCGAGGCGTTCCTGTCCGAGATCGTCGGCGCGCAGCCCTGGCCGGGGCAGCGCCACATGAACATGGAATCGCTCTACGAGTACGGCGCGCGGGCCGGGTTCTGGCGGCTGTGGCGGCTGTTCACCGCCCGCGGGATTCCCGTCACCGTGTTCGGCGTGGCGCACGCGCTGATGCGCAACCCGGAGGCCGTCGCGGCGATGCGCGAGGCCGCGTGGGAGATCGCCAGCCACGGCCTCAAGTGGATCGACATGCGCGACGCCTCCCGGGCGGAGGAGGCCGCCGCGATGGACGAGGCGATCCGCATCCATGCGGCGGTGACGGGCTCGGCGCCCGAGGGCTGGTACACCGGCCGCTCCTCGATCCACACGCTGGAGCTCGGCCTGGAGCGCGACTTCACCTACCTGTCGGATTCCTACGCCGACGACCTGCCCTACTGGCTGACGGGCGCGGGGCGCACCGGCCTCGTGGTGCCCTACACCCTCGACGCCAACGACATGCGCTTCGCGAGCCCCCAGGGCTTCAATTCCGGCGACCAGTTCTTCGCCTACCTGCGCGACAGCTTCGACGTGCTCTACGCCGAGGGCGCGACGGCGCCCAAGATGATGTCGGTCGGCCTGCATTGCCGCCTCGTCGGCCGCCCGGGACGGATGGCGGCGCTGGCCCGCTTCCTCGACCACGTCGCCGCGCACGACCGGGTCTGGCTCGCCCGCCGCGTCGACATCGCCCGGCACTGGATCGCCCGCCACCCAGCGCCGTGACGGCCTGATTCGTGCTCCGCTCCGGGAAAGCCCCTTTCGAGAGACAGCCCATGACGACGACCACCATCGACGGCCGCACCCTCACCGCCGCGGACGTGCTCGCCGTCGCCCGGCCGGACGCGGCGGGCCTCCGCGCCGAGGCGGTGCTCGACGAGGGCGCGCGCAGGAGCCTCGTCGGCGCGCGGGACTACATCGACGCGCATTTCATGACCGACGACGCGCCGCTGATGTACTCGTTCAACACCGGCGTCGGCCTGTTCAAGGACCAGCGCGTGCGCATGGACGAGATGCAGGCCTACCAGCGGCTGACCGTCTACGCCCACGCCACCGGGATGGGCGAGCCGTTCGACGCGGAGGCGGTGCGCGCCACCATGCTGCTGCGCGCCAACGCCTTCGCGTCGAACTTCTCCGGGCCGCGCGTCGCGGTCGTCGACCGCCTGCTCGCCTGCCTGAACGCCGGGATCGTGCCGGTGATCCCGTCGAAGGGCTCGGTCGGGGCGTCGGGCGACCTCGCGCCGCTGGCGCACCTGGCCGGCGCGATCTGCGGGTTCGAGGAGGCCGAGGCGTTCTACGAGGGACGCCGCCTGCCGGCCCGCGCGGCGCTGAAGGCGGCGGGCCTGCCCGAGGCGTTTCCGCTGGAGGCCAAGGACGCCTCGGCGCTGATCAACGGCTCCACCGTGTCGCTCGCCGTCGGCGTGCTGGCGCTGGAGGACATGAAGCGGGTCCTCAAGGCCGCCGAGATCGCCCTCGCCCTGACGCTTGAGGCCCTGCGTGCGGAGAAGGCCGCCTTCGATCCCCGCGTCCACGCCGCCCGCCCGCACAAGGGCCAGGCGGCCTCGGCCCGCAACGTCCTGCGGATGATCGGCGATTCCGAGCGCTGCACGGAGGGCGCCCGCGTCACGGTGTTCCCCGACGAGGCCCGCGCCCCCGGCCAGGCCCCGCCGCCGCGAGTGCAGGACGTGTACTCGCTGCGCTGCGCGCCGCAGGTGCACGGGCCGGTGCGCGAGGCGCTGGCCTACGTCGACGGCATCATGGGCACCGAGATCAACGCGGCCACCGACAACCCGCTGATCTTCGCCGACGGGGCCGACCACTACATCTGCATCTCGGCCGGGCACTTCCACGGCGCCTACGTCGCGCAGGCGATGGACCTGCTCGCCATCACCGCCACCGACCTCGGCTCGATCTCGGAGCGGCGGCTCGCGCGCCTCATCGACCCGACCATGAGCTACGGCCTGCCGCGCAACCTGCTCGCCGGCAAGAAGGGCCTCAACACCGGCTTCGCCACCGTGCAGTGCACGATGTCGGCCCTGGTGATGGAGAACCGGACCCTGTCGATGCCCGGCTCGGTCGACTCGATCCCCGGCAAGTCGAACGCCGAGGACCACGTCTCGAACTCGACCTGGTGCGCGCGCAAGGCCCGCACCGTCGTCGCCAACGTCGAGACCATCGTCGCCGGCGAGATCCTGATGGCGTGCCAGGCGCTCTCGCTGGTCGCCGACGTGGCCCGGGACCATCCCCTCGGCTCCGGCACGCAGGCCGCCCTCGACGCGGTGCGCAAGGTCATCGCCCCGGCGCTGTCGGGCGACCGCTGGTACCAGGCCGAGATGGAGGCCGCGCTCGCGCTGGTGCGCTCGGGGGCGGTGGTCGCGGCGGTGGAGGCCGCGATCGGCCCGCTGGAATAGGCGCGGCGCCCCTTACCGCACCGGCGCCACAATCCGGTGGCTGGATCGTGCGGGCACGAGGGGGGGGATCCGATGATGCGGCCCGCGCTCCGCTCGTCCTGCCTGACGCTCGCGACGGGCCTCGCCTTCGCGGGCGCCGCGGCCCGGGCCGCGACCACGCCCGAGGCCGACGCCGCCTTCCTCGACGCCGTGACCTGGGGCGTCTCGCCGGCCAGCCACGCGGAGCTCCGCGCCAAGGGCCGCGAGCGCTGGCTCCGGGAGCAGCTCCATCCGCCGGCAGGCCCAGCCCTGCCGGAGGCCGCCCAGGCGCAGGTCGACGCGCTGACGCCGAAGGGCACGCTGCTCGAGCGGATCTCCGCCCTCGACGCGCAGGCGCGGGCGGCCAGCGCCGAGCCCGACCCGGATGCGAAGAAGGCCGCGCAGCAGGCCTACCAGGGGGCGCTCTCGGCCGCCGCCCGGGACGCCGCCGCGGCGACGCTCCTGCGGGCGCTCGACAGCCCGGACCAGGTGCGCGAGCGGCTGACCTGGTTCTGGCTCAACCGCTTCAACGTCCACCAGGGCAAGGCGAACCTGCGCGCGATGGTCGGCGACTACGTCGACGCGGCGATCCGCCCGCACGCGCTCGGCCGCTTCCGCGACCTGCTGGAGGCGACGCTGCGGCACCCGGCGATGCTGCGCTATCTCGACAATGCCGACAACGCCGCCGGCCACCTCAACGAGAACTACGCCCGCGAGCTGATGGAGCTGCACACCCTCGGGGTCGGCTCCGGCTACACGCAGGGCGACGTCGAGGCGCTGGCCCGCATCCTCACCGGCGTCGGCATCGACGCCCGCCCCGAGGACCAGAAGCTGAAGCCGGAGCGCCAGGCCGACCTCGTCCGCGCCGGCCTGTTCGAATTCAACCCGAACCGCCACGATTACGGCGACAAGGTCTTCCTCGGCCACGCGATCCGCGGCCGCGGCTGGCCCGAGATCGTCGAGGCGCTCGACCTGATCGCCCGCGAGCCCGCCACCGCGCGAACCGTGTCGGCCGCGCTCGCGCGCTACTTCCTGGGCGCCCCGCCCTCGGACGCCCTGGTGGCGCGGCTGGCGCAGGTCTTCACCCAAAGCGACGGCGACATCGCGGCCGTGCTCGACGCGCTGTTCCACGCGCCCGACTTCGCGGCCTCCCTCGGGGGCGGGTTCAAGGACCCGGCCCGCTACGTGCTCTCGGCCGTGCGCCTCGCCTACGACGGGCGGACGATCCGCAACGCCGCGCCGATCCAGGGCTGGCTCAACCGCCTCGGCGAGGGCCTGTTCAACCGATCGACGCCGGACGGCTACCCGCTCGGCGCCGCCGCCTGGAACGGGCCGGGACAGATGACGACGCGCTTCGAGATCGCCCGGCAGATCGGGTCGGGCTCCGCCGGCCTGTTCAAGCCCGCCCCCGACATGGCCGACGAGCCGGCCTTCCCGCTGCTGCAGAACGGGCTCTACTTCTCGACGCTCTCGGCGACCCTGAGCGCCCCGACCCGGGACGCCCTGGCCCGCGCCGTCTCCCCGCAGGACTGGAACACCCTGTTCCTGTCCGCCCCCGAATTCATGCGCTGAAGGCCGCCCATGGACCCGCGCGACCCGCACCGCCGCGCGCTGATCCGAGCCTCCCTCGCGCTCGGCCTGTCCACCGTCGCCGGCCGGGTCTGGGCCGCGCCGAAGGCGGATGCGCGCCTGCTCGTGGTATTCCTGCGCGGCGCCTACGACGCGGCCAACGTCGTGATCCCGACGGGCAGCGACTTCTACTACCGCGCCCGGCCGACCCTCGCGGTCGCCCGGCCGGATGCGGCCGACCCGGCGGCGGCGCTGGCGCTCGACGCCGACTGGAGCCTCCACCCGAGCTTGCGCGACACGATCCTGCCGCTCTACGCCCGGGGGCAGGCCGCCTTCGTGCCGTTCGCCGGCACCGACGACCTCACGCGCAGCCATTTCGAGACCCAGGACACGATCGAGCTCGGGCAGACGGTCGGCGCCTCCCGTGACTACAATTCGGGCTTCATGGCCCGGCTCGCCGCGGAGCTGACGCGGACGCGCCCGATCGCCTTCACCGAGCAGATCCCGCTGATCTTCCGCGGCACCGAGACGGTGCCCAACATCGCGATCAACGAGGTCGCCAAGCCCGGGATCGACGCGCGCCAGGCCGGGCTGATCATGGCGATGTACCGCGACACCCCGCTGGCCGCTTCGGTGGCCGAGGGGTTCCGCGTGCGCGACGCGGTCTACCAGTCGGTCTCGGAGCATCAGGCCGAGGCCGACCGCGGCGCCGTCTCGCCGAAGGGCTTCGCGCGCTCGGCCCGGCGCATCGGCCGGCTGATGCGCGAGTCGTTCAACCTCGGCTTCGTCGACGTCGGCGGCTGGGACACGCACGTGAACCAGGGCGCCGCCACCGGCTACCTCGCCGACCGGGTCGGCGAGCTCGGCCGCGGGCTGGCCGGCTTCGTCGAGGAGGTCGGCCCCGCCTGGAACGACACGGTGGTGGTCGTGCTCTCCGAGTTCGGCCGCACCTTCCGCGAGAACGGCAACCGCGGCACCGATCACGGGCACGGCAGCGTCTACTGGGTGCTGGGCGGTGCCGTGCGCGGCGGCCGCATCGCCGGGCCGCAGGTGCGGGCCGACGAGGCGCACCTGTTCCAGAACCGCGACTATCCCGTGCTCACCGACTACCGCAGCCTGCTCGCCGGGCTGCTGCAACGCCTCTACGGGCTCGATCTGGCGAGCCTCCGGCGGGTCTTCGCGGATGCGGCGCCGGCCGACCTCGGGCTGGTCTGATCGGCCGACCGCTCCCGTGCCGCGAGGAACCCGCGCACCGTCCCGAGCAGCACCCGGGTCCCGGCCTCGATGTCGGGCAGGCTGGCGAACTCGGCCGGGTTGTGGCTGATGCCGCCGCGGCAGCGCACGAACACCATGGCGATCGGCGCGATCGCCGCCACCGCCATGCCGTCGTGCCCGGCCCCGCTCGGCAGCGCCAGGACGGGATGGCCCTCGGCGACGATCGCCGCCTCGACCAGGGCCGTCATCCCGGGGTCGCAGGGGACGGCTTCCGCCTCGTGCAGGAGGGCGATGCCGAAGCCGAGCCGGCGCCGGAGCGCGATGCGCTTGCAGGCGAGGTCGATGTCGGCGAGCGCGGCGTGCCGCTGCGCGTCGTCGGGCGCCCGCAGGTCCAGGCTGAACTTGGCTTGGCCCGGGATGGTGTTGACCGCCCCCGGCAGCGCCTGGATGCGCCCGACCGTGCCGACGAGGTGCTCCTCGCCGCGGCAGCGCGCCTCGATCGCCAGGATGCATTCGGCGGCGCCCGCGAGCGCGTCGCGGCGCTCGGTCATCGCGACGGTGCCGGCGTGCCCCGCCTCCCCCGACAGCGTGATCTCCAGGCGGCTCGCCCCGCTGATCGCGGTGACGAGGCCGACCGGCAGGCCCTCGCGCTCCAGCATCGGCCCCTGCTCGATGTGGAGCTCGACGTAGCCGAGGATCTGATCCGGCGTGCGGGCGGCGGTCGGGACGGCCTTCGGGTCGAGGCCGTATTCGCGCATCGCGGCGGCCAGCGTCGTGCCGGCGGCATCGAGGGTGCGCAGCGCCGCCGGGTCGAGATGGCCGGCGAACGCCCGGCTGCCGGTCAGCGTCGCGGCGAAGCGCACGCCCTCCTCGTCGGCGAAGCCCACCACCTCGATCGCGACCGGTGGCGGTCCTTCGCGCAGCACGGCCTCGACGCAACTGATGGCGGCGACGACGCCGAGCGGCCCGTCGTAGCGGCCGGCGTTGCGCACGGTGTCGAGGTGCGAGCCGATCACCAGGGCCGGCCCGCCGGGCTCGCGGCCCTCGACGCGGCCGATCAGGTTGCCGACGGCGTCGCGGCGCACCTGCAACCCGGCCTCGCCCATCCAGCCGGCGACCAGGGCCTCGGCCCGCGCCTGCTCGGGGGTGAGGTAGAGGCGGGTGATCGCGCCGGGCTCGGCGCTGATCTGGGCCAGCGCGTCGAGCCGCCGCTGGATGCGGGGGGCGAAGGCGTCCACGGATCAGGCCTTCGGCGCGTTGGCGAGCGTCAGCACCGTCTGCAGCAGCACGTCGGCGCCGGCGGCGCAGTCGGACGGGGTCGCCGATTCCGACTCGTTGTGGCTGACGCCGTCCTTGCAC
This sequence comes from Methylobacterium sp. J-092, assembly GCF_022829325.1. Lineage (NCBI taxonomy): Bacteria > Pseudomonadati > Pseudomonadota > Alphaproteobacteria > Hyphomicrobiales > Methylobacteriaceae > Methylobacterium > Methylobacterium sp. J-092. The sequence continues at coordinate 72,217 of NZ_JAKSXU010000076.1, forward strand.
GGCACGAAGATCATCGCGGTCGGGACGCGGGCCGCGAGGTTGCAGGCGTCGTGCCCGGCGCCCGAGACCATGCGGCGGCGGCTCAGGCCCAGCCCCTCGGCGGCGGCATCGACCGCCGCGATCACGCCCGCGTCGAACGGCACCGGCTCCTTGCGCCAGATCCGCGCGAGGTCGATGGCGAGCTTGCGCCGGTCCGCGATCGCGGGAAGGCTCGCGCGCAGCTCCGCCTCGATCGCGTCGAGGACCTCCGGCTTCGGGTCGCGCACGTCGAGGGTGAAGCGCACCAGCCCCGGCACCACGTTGCGGGAGGGCGCGCCGATCACGGCCTCGCCGATGGTGGCGACGGCGGTGGGCGCGTGCGCCAGCGCGATCCGCTCGACCGCGAGCGCGACCTCCGCGAGCCCGAGCAGCGCGTCGCGGCGGCGCGGCATCGGCGTGGTGCCGGCATGCGCCTCGAAGCCGGTGATCGTGCCGTCGAACCAGGCGATGCCCTGCCCGCCCTCGACCACGCCGATGGTCCGGCCCTCGGCTTCCAGGATCGGGCCCTGCTCGATGTGCAGCTCGACGAAGGCGCCGATCTTCCGGTCGCCCACGGTGTCGGTCCCGCGGTAGCCGATCGCGTCGAGCGCCGCGCCGACGCTGATGCCGGCCGCGTCGGTCTTCTCCAGGATCTCGTCGGTGGTGAAATCGCCGGCATAAGCCGCCGACGCCATCATCGCGGGGGCGAAGCGCGAGCCCTCCTCGTTGGTCCAGTTGACCAGCAGAAGCGGCGCCTCGGTCTCGATGCCGGCGTCGTTCAGGGCGCGCATCGCCTCCAGCCCGGCCAGCACCCCAAGGATGCCGTCGAACTTGCCGCCGGTCGGCTGGGTGTCGAGGTGCGAGCCGAAGGCCACCGGCGGGCGCGCCGCGTCGCGCCCGGGCCGCAGGGCGTACTGGGTGCCGAGGGCGTCGACCCGCACCTCGAGCCCCGCCGCCGTGCAGGCGTCCCGGAACCAGTCGCGGACCGCGCCGTCCTCGGGCGACAGGGTGAGGCGGTTCAGGCCGCCGGCCGGCGTCGCACCGAACCGCGCCGTCTCCTGGATCGTCTCCCACAGGCGCGAGCCGTCGATGCGCAGGTTGTGGGTCTTTGCCGTGCCGGCCATCCTGGCCTCCGTCGTGGCGTGTGTGTCTCGTGTCACGATGCCGACGTGACGGCCCGGCGGCCGGCAAGGATCGTGCCCGGCCAGGTTCCGCAGGCCCGCCCAGCCCCCGCAGGCGCGTCAGGCCCCGCAGGCGCGGCTCACGGCGCCGGGCGGCGCACCGGCGAGGCGCCGAGCAGCGCGTTCCCGTCGACGCCGAGCGCGGCGGCGATCTCGGCCAGCGCCACCGCCTCGATGCCGCTGATCCCGTCCTGGTCGGCGACGTCGGCCGCGATCAGGAAGACGTTCTCGCGCTGCGCCTGCGGCCGGTCGGCGAGCGCGGCGGCGTGGCGCAGGTTCTCGGCCCGGCCCGCCCGCGTCCGGGCGCGGGCGATCCCGTCGTAGAGCTCGGCCTCCAGCATCAGGGTGTCGTAGCCCTTCTCGAGGATCGGGTTGGCCCTGAGGCCGGCCAGCGCCGTCTCGAACTCGGTGCCGGCCACCTCCCCGTCGGCGACGATGACGTTGGCGGCGGCCGAGACCGCCGCCAGCATCAGTGCCTTGTCGCCGGCATAGGCGGTCACCGCCTGGGTCAGGCGGCCGAAGATGTCTTTCAGGATGCTCATGGGAACCGGGTCGTTGAGGGGCGCCGATGCGTCGGGGAGATAACAGAACCCGGGCGGTCCGTGTTGCGCCGATGCCCCGCGGCGAACGGACATGCTTGGGAAATACGCGGGCGCGATGATGGCCCGTCGTCCGGCCTCTCGGTCCGGATGCCGGCCGACCGTCGGGCCGGGCGTGCCTACCCCCAACGGGCGCGCCCGGCCCGCATGGTCCGGCCTCATCGGGGCTTCGGCGACGCGGTCTCGTCGGCCAGGGCGTCGACCACCGCTCCGAGGCTCGCGCGGTCCGACGATCCGGCCGCGCGCGCCGCCGCGTACGCGGCGAGCTGCCGGTCGGCCCCCGTGCCGTGCCGGACGATGGTGCGGGCGCGCTCGCAGGCGGCCCGGCAATCGAGGGCGTCGGCATCCTCCGCGAGGCGCGCGAGCAGCCCCTCGACGATCTCGGCCATCGGCACCGCCCGCTCCCGCGTGGCGTCGATCAGCTCGGCCCGCACCCCGTCGCGCTCGGCCCGCCACAGGTTCTCCATCGCGAAGCCGCGCGCCGCCCCGGTGAGGCCGGCATTCACGCCGGGATCGCGGTCGAGCAGGCGCACGAGGCAGCGGAACAGGGCGGCGATGCAGAGCCCGTCCTCGATCTCGGAGCAGCTGTCGGCGATGCGCAGTTCCAGCGTCGGGTACTTCACCGACGCGCGCAGGTGCCACCACAGGAAGCTCGCATCCGCGATCGCGCCCGAGGCGGTCATCACCCGGACGTAGCGGTCGTAGTCGGCGGCGTCCGCGAACAGCTCCGGCAGGCCGGTGCGCGGCAGCTCGGCATAGGCCCTGAGCCGGTAGCCGGCGAGCCCGGTCCGCTGCCCCTCCCAGAACGGCGAGGAGACCGAGAGCGCGAGCAGGATCGGCAGGAACGGCATCAGCCGGTTCTGCAGGTCGAGGCGCGCGTCGGGACGCGGCACCTCGACGTGGACGTGGAGCCCGCAGACCACCGAGCGCCGCCCGACGATCTGCAGGTCGTCGATGATCCCGCGGTAGCGCTCGGCCGGCGTCGTCGATTGGCGCCGCCACGTCGCGGCCGGGTGGGTGCCGGCGGCGAAGACGCGCAACCCGTGCTCCCGCCCGATCGTCGCGAGGTCGGCCCGCATCGCGATCAGGCGCGCGCGCGTCTCCGCGATGCTGTCGGAGGGCGGGGTGCAGGTCTCGACTTGGCTCTCCAGCATCTCCCGCTCGGCCGATTCCATCCGCGCCTGGACGGCGGCATGGAAGGCCCTCACCCGGCCGCGAGACGTCTTGCGGGGGGTGTTGCGGGTCTCGGCGTCGGCGAGGAAGAACTCCTCCTCCATGCCGAACCTGTAGACGTGAGCCATGCCGCCTCCCCCCGCGCCGTCCGCGAGGGGTCTACGCGCCGACGGGCGCCCGGTTCAGCGCCAGAACGGCTTGAGGTCGGCCAGCGTGCCGTGGGCCTCGGCCGCGCCCGCGAGCAGCTCGTCCGCCTGCGCCTCCGAATCGGCGGTGGCGAGGCCCGCCGCGAACAGCGCCTGGCCGTCGAGCGCGTCCGAGGCGGGCCCGGACGCATCGGCGAGTCCGGCCATCACCGCATGCGCGGTGGCGAGGTCGTTGAGGCCGCCGAGGTGGTCCTGCAGGTCGGAGAGGGCGGCGGCGAACGCCTTGTGGCGCCGCCGCGCCTTCCGGCCGCCATAGAGGCCGGCGAAGAACTCGGCGCCGTAGCGCAGCTTCTTGCCGGCGATGCGGACGCGATGACGCGCCTCGGGATCGAGCCGCTCGATGTGGCGGCCGCGCTTGGCGATCCGCCGGCGCAGGCGCTCCAGCACCTCCGTGGCGAGGTCGCGGGCGGGCGCGTCGCGGAGCTTGCCCACGCCCTCCCGCCACGGGCCGGCCTCGATCCAGGCCAGGAGGTCGAGGAGCAGGCTGCGCCATTCAGGCGAGGTCAGGATCGCGCCGACGGCGTCGTGCGCCCGGTCGCGCTCGGTCTCCAGGCGCTCGCGCAGGCCGGCGAGCCCCGGCTCGTCCGGGCGCCGGGCGATCTCGTCGGGCAGGGTGGTCTCGAGGAAGACGTCGAGGTTGCGCGCCCGGCCGAACGGCTCGGTGACGCGCTTGATCTCGTCGCCGAGCGTGGCCGCCCGGGCGTCGCCCGCCAGCATCGGCCTGAACAGCCACAGCGCGGTGCGCAGCCGCCGCAGCGCCACCCGCATCTGGTGCAGCGCCTCCGGGTCGCGGGCGTGGCCCCAGACGTCCTCGTTGAGGCGCAGGTGCCGCAGGCACCCGAGCGCGATGTGGCGGAAGGCCTCGCCGCCGGTCGCGTCCTTCGGCAACGGCGCCATGTCGGACTTGCTCGGCCGCGCGGCCTTGCCGTCGCGCAGCGCGAACCCGCGGGCGCTCTTCGACAGCACGCCGATCCGCAGCGGCACCGTCTCGGCGAGCGCCTGGGCCAGCGCGAACAGGTCGGCCGGATCGCCGGATTCGAGCTCCAGCTCGAGCTCGCACAGCGGGGCATCGCCCCGGTCGGTCTCGACCCGGCCCTCGTCGAGGGTCGCCGCGATCCGCGAGGCGCCGTAGGTCACGGGCCGGACCGAGCGCATCACCACGGTGCGGAACTGGGCCGCCAGGTCCGGCGCCTCGGCCTTCGCGAGGAGATCGGCCACCGGCGTGTCGGCGAAGGCCGCCGGCTCCGGCGCATCGCCGGCGACCGGGCTCTCCCATTCCGCCCGGTCGAACAGCCCGGCCGCGCCGGAGCCCGCCTTGACGGTCTGCACGAAGGCCTCGCCCGTCCGGCGCACCCGCAAGGTCAGGTCGGCCTCGCGGAGCGCGCCGTCGGCGGTGTCGAAATAGGTCGCCGCGAGGAGCTTCGGCTCGGATGCGGCCCCGTCGGCCTGCCCCTGCAGCAGCGGATGGGCACCGAGTGCGGCGAGGTCTGGGCCCGTGCATTCCAGCTTCAGCTCGATCTCCCGCGGCGTGTCCATGAAGCGTTCGTCCGTCCGTTCCGGGCCGCAGCCCCTGTCACCGCGAGAACGCATCGGAGCCACCTCCGATCCGTCCGGATCGCCCGCCGTGTAGCACGCGCAGGGCGGCGGTGGCGCCCTCGGCCGCATCCGCAAAGTTTGCCCTTTGCGCGACCGACGCTTCGTGCAAAAGCTTGGCGCAAGAGCGTGTTGTGCACAATCGACCCGACCGTCTCGCGGGTCCCGCCGCATCCGGGCGGGGCCTCGGCTCGATGCCGAGCCGGCGGTCGCGTCGCGGATTGGGCTGCGCGTCGTCCTCGTTCACGGGAACGGTGCGCGTGTTCGGTGCGTCTCCCGGCCATGCCCCCGAACGACCGCCATCCGGGGCGGGCGCGCGGCGGCGACGGTTCGGAGGCACGCCCGGTCGGGACGGTGACGATAAGCGATGAAGACACTCCTCGTCGGCGTGATCGGACATGTCGATCACGGCAAGACCGCGCTGGTGCGGGCGCTCACCGGCATCGAGACCGACCGGCTGAAGGAAGAGAAGGCCCGCGGCGTCTCGATCGTGCCGGGCTTCGCCCTCCTCGCGCCCGAGGGACGCGACGGGGAGATCGACCTCGTCGACCTGCCCGGCCACGAGCGCTTCGTCCGCGCGATGATCTCGGGCGCCACCGGCATGGGGGCGGTGCTGCTGGCGGTCGACGCCAACGAGGGCATCAAGCCCCAGACGATCGAGCACCTGGAGATCGCCCGGCTGATCGGCGTCCGCCGCGGCGTCGTCGCGCTCACGAAATCCGACCTCGTCGCGCCCGACGCCCTCGCCGAGCGGGCGGCCGAGGTCGCGGCGGTGGCCGCGCGGGCGGGCCTCGAGGCGCCTGCCGTCGTCGCGACCTCGACGCTGACCGGCGCCGGCCTTCCCGCCCTGTCCGAGGCGCTGGCGGCCCTCCTCGACGCGAGCCCGCCGCGGGCCGACGACGGCTTCCCCTACCTGCCGGTCGACCGGGTGTTCTCGCGGGCCGGCTTCGGCACGGTGGTCACCGGCACGCTCCGGCGCGGGCGCCTTTCCGTCGGCGACGCGGTCGCGATCGTGCCGGGCGGGCCGACGGCGACGGTGCGCGGGCTGCAGATCCACGGCCGCGCCGTCGCGACGGCCGAGCCCGGCCGCCGGACGGCGGTGGCCCTGCGCGGCGTCGGCCTGTCCGACCTGAGCCGGGGGCAGGCGCTCGCGCCGCCGGACCTCCTGGTGCCGTCGCGCTGGCTCGACGTGTCGCTCACCGCGAGCCCGGGCGGCGATCCGCTCCCCGGCGGCACGGCCCTGCGCCTGCTGTTCGGCACCAGCGAGGTCGCGGCCCGCCTGCGCCTCCTCGATCGCGACGCGCTGGAGCCCGGCGCGACGGCGCCGGCGCAGCTCCATCTCGACGCGGCGGTCACCGTGCCGGCGCGCGAGCCGTTCATCCTGCGCCGCGACTCGCCGGCGATCACGGTGGCCGGCGGCCGGGTGCTCGATCCCGACAGCCGCCGCCGCAAGCGTCACGACCTGCGCGTGCTCGCCGACCTCGCCGGGCTCGCCGGCGGCGGGCCGGCCGAGGCGCTGGCGATCCGCCTCGCGCAGGCCGGCGCGGCCGGCGCCGGCCTGCGCGACCTCGCCCGCGTCAGCGGCACGGCGCCGGACCGGGTGCGGGCGCTGCTGCCGGCGCTCGGCGCCCGCGAGGTCGGCGAGCGCATCCTCGGCGGCCCGGCCTTCGCGAGCCTTCGCGACGCGATCCTGGCGGTGCTCGCCGGCCACCATCGCGACCAGCCGATGGAGCACGGGCTGCCGGCCGAGCGCATCGTCAAGGCGCTCGGCCTCGCCGAGCCGGTCGCCGCCGCGGCCCTGCGCGACCTCGTCGCCACCGGCGACGTCGCGCAAGGCGGCGCCCTCTTCCGCCGCGCGGCGTTCAACCCGGCCCGCAACGAGAGCGAGGTCGCCCGGCGCCTGGAAGCCGTGTTCCGCCAGGCCGGGCTCAACCCGCCCGACGAGGCGGAGGCGATCGGGCGCGACGTGCGCCGCCGCGAGGCGCTGACCTACCTCGTCGGCGCCGGCACGGTGATCCGCGCCGTCGACCGGGTGCAGCGCCGCGCCGTACTGTTCCACAAGGCGGCGGTGGAGGAGGCCCGGGCCAAGCTCCGCACCGCCTTCCCCGGGGCGACCCAGCCCGAATCCGGCTTCCTCGCCCGCGAGGCGGGGGCGGCCTTGGGCATCTCGCGAAAATTCTCGATCCCGCTGCTCGAGCACCTCGACGCCACCGGCTTCACCCGCCGGGCCGGCGACCGGCGGGTGATCGTCGGGTAGGCCTTCGCGGAGGCCGCCGTCTCAGCTGGCGATCGGAAGCGGCTGCGCGGCGGCGGCTCCAGCGATCGCGTCGGCGAGGTAGGCGGTGTCCTGCGCGATGCCGGAGAAGCGCCCCGAGCCCCAGGTCCAGAGCCAGGGCATGCCGACGACGTAGAGCCCGTCCTGGGCGGTGACGCCGCGGCGGTGCACCGGCAGGCCGCGGCCGTCGAAGATGTCGGCCTCGACGAAGCCGAAATCGGCACGGAACCCCGTCGCCCAGATCACGCTGCGGATTCCGGCCGTCGCGAGGTGGAGCACGGGCTCGAACGGGCCGGGCTGCCAGACGGGGGCGTAGTGCGCCTCCTCCGGGGCCGCGATGCCGGCTGCCGCGATGTGCCGGTCGATGGCGGCCTGGATGCCGACATGGACCGCGTCCGCCCCGTCGAGGTTCTTCGCAAGATCGTCGGCGAAGGCGAGGCGGGGGCCGTCGATGCCCGTCAGCCGCCCGTGCAGGCGCATGCCTTCCCGGGCGAAGCGGCGCAGGTCGATGTCGCGCCCGCCGTCGCGGCCGGTGAGGTAGTGGTTGGCCTTGCGCCGGACCTCGTCCTTCAGCGGATGCTTCTCGACTGTGAGGTCGTACTGGCCCATCTCGGCGAGCCAGTCGACGGCGTCGCGCCCGCGGTAGACCCGCGGGCAGCGCGGCGCCGAACCGGTGACGAGATGCACCGTCCGGCCGGCCAGGTGCAGGTCCTCCGCGATCTGGCAGCCGGACTGGCCGGAGCCGACGACGAGCACCGCCCCGTCCGGCATCTGCGCCGGGTTGCGGTAGGCCGAGGAATGGACCTGCCGCACCTCCGCCGGCAGGCCCGCGGCCATCGCCGGGATCGCCGGCAGGTGGTAGCCGCTGATCGCCAGCACCACCGCGTCGGCGGTGTGGACCCCCTCCCCCGTGGCGACGGCGAATCCCCCCTCGGGCCGCGGGCGGATCGCCGCGACGCCGACGCCCTCGCGCAGGGGCGCCGCGATGTGGCGGGCATAGGCCTCGATGTAGCCGACGATTTCCTCCCGCTGCATGAAGCCGTGCGGGTCCCGGCCGTCATGGGACGGCCCGTCGTAGGGGAAGTCCGGCAACCGGCACTGCCAGTTCGGGGTGACGAGGCAGAAGCTGTCCCAGCGCTGGGTCCGCCAAGTGTGCGCGATGCGGTTCTTCTCGAAGACCACGTGGCGGATGTCGCGGTTGGCGAGCTGCCGGCTCATCGCGAGCCCGGCCTGGCCGCCGCCGACGACGATCACGGGCCAGTGCGCGGGCGAATGGGTGTCCGGCTCGGGCTGGCGGCTCATGGCGCGTCTCCTGGTCTCTGGCGAAGGCCCGCCCGCGTGCGGGCGGAGCGAACGGTCATTCCTCGCGAACGGTCATTCCTCGAAGGCCTCGACGTGGACGGTGCCCGGCGCCTGCCGGCGCGCGCCCTCCTCGATCCGGGCGAGCTGCGCGAGCGCCCGGCCGCAGGGGAAGCCGTAGCGCTCGCGCACCCGTTCGCTCGCGATCCCGAGCGCGGTGCGGCTCAGCGCGACGAACTCAGCCAGCGGATAGTCCTGGCCGACCGCGAGGTGGTCCTTGATCACCAGGGAGGGCGAGTAGCAGGCCTCGCGGGCGCCGTCGGGCCAGCGGATGTGGAAGCGCATCTCAGGCATGGAACGTCTCCGGGCGCCGGCGCGCGCAGGCGGCGTAGGCCGGCAGGTGCCGCTCGGCGCAGAGCCGCCAGGGATGGGTCTTGGCGATCGCGAGCCCGGCCGGGATCAGGCGCGCCCGGACCTCCGGGTCGAGGGTGGCCTTCATCGCGCGGGCGATCGCGGCGGCGTCGTCGGGATCGACGAACAGGGCGTCGCGGGGCCCGAGATACTCGGTGAACGGCGCGCAGTCGGAGACGATCGCCGGGGTGCCGCTCGCCATCGCCTCGAGCACGCAGAGGCCGAACCCCTCGCTCAGCGACGGGAACACCAGGGCGTCGGCGCGGCGGTAGAGGGCCGGCATGACGGCCTGCGCCACCGGCCCGGTCTCGACCACCGCCTGCCCGGGCCCGACGGCGAGACCCGCCCGCGCCAGCGCGTCCCGGCAGCGGGCCCGGTAATCCGCGTGGTCGAGGAGCGAGGCGCCGCCCGCCACCACGAGCTGCGCCTCCGGGTGCGAGGCCCGGAACGCGGCGAACGCCGCGACGATGCCCAGCGTGTTCTTGCGCGCCTCGAAGCCGCCGACGGCGAGCAGCACCGGACCGGTCCCGAGGCCGAAGCGCGCCGCGACCGCCGCGTCGTCGTCGGCCGGCTCGGGTGCGTAGGCGTCGGTGTCGATCCCGTTGCCGACGATCGTCGCCTCGGCCCCGTAATCGCTCGCGAGCACGCCCTTCCAGCCGGCGCTGACGCAGAGCAGCGCCTGCGCGTCCAGGATCGCCCGGTCCTGCCACTGTGCGAGCTGCGGATCGCTGAACGCGTCGACGTGGTGGACGGTGCGGACGAAGCCCGGGATCAGGCGGCGGCGGGCCAGGGTCGCGAGCGCGTTGCCGCCGATGCCGCAATGGGCGTGGAACAGGTCGAAGTCGCAGGCTGCCGGCGTCGCGAAATGGCGGAGGTAGTCGGCGATCCGCGCCCGGACGAGCTCGACCGTCGTCCCGGCCGCGGGCTTGGCCGCGACCGAGACGGTGGGGCAGCGCGCGGGGCGGAAGAAGCCGCCGCCGGTGGGGTCGGGGGCGTGCACGCTGGCCTCGTGCCCGAGCCCGCACAGCGCTTCCGCCAGCGCCAGGGCATGCACCACGCCGCCGCGCGGGTTGGTCGAATGCGTCAGGATCGCGATGCGCAGCTGCCGCGGCATGGGTTCACGCTCCCTCGCCGCGGGTCGCGCCGCAGCCGATCAGCGGCGAGCTGCCGAAATCCCACACCACTGCCTCCTCCGTCCCGCGCGCCACCCGCGCGACCCGGCTCGCGTCGAGGCTGCCGATCGCGGCGGCCGCGATCCCGCGTTCGGTGAAGCGCCCGACGACCGCGGGCGCCTCGGCGGGGGCGGCCGCGACGAGGTAGCCGAAGCTCGGAAAGGCGGTGAGCCAGCGCTCCAGCGCGACGCCGTCGGGGATCGGGAGCCGGTCGAGGTCGATCCGGCCGCCGACGCCGGAGCATTCCATCAGCATCAGCGCGGTGCCGACGAGCCCGGCCATGCTGATGTCCTTGGCGGCCCGCGCCAGGCCGTCGGCCGCGAGCCCCGCCAGGATCGCGACGTCGCCGCGCAGGCGCTCCGGCGGCGCGCCGGTCGCGGCGTCCCAGTACGGATGGGGCTCGCGGAAGCGCCCGCGCAGGTCGATGCCGGCGATCAGCACGTCCCCCGGGGCGGCGTCGAAGCTGGTGAGCAGGCGCCGGCCGGCCCGGCCGAGGATCGCCACCGCGAGGTGCTCGGCGCCGTTGCGGGTGTTGGTGTGGCCGCCGACCACCGGCACGCCGTAGGCCTCGGCGCCGGCCCGCAGGCCCGCGAGCACCGGGTCGGCGTGGTCCTGGTCGCGGCTCCACAGGGCGTCGACCACCGCGACCGGCGTCCCGCCCATCGCCGCGATGTCACTGACGTTGACCATCACGCCGCAGAATCCGGCGAAGTACGGGTCGGCGGCGACGAACCCGTCGAGGAAGCCCTCGATCGCCAGCAGGAGGTGCCCGTCGCCGTCGGGGATCGCGGCGCAGTCGTCCCCGGCCGGGACCGCGAGGCCGCACGCGCCGAGCCGGCCGATCCCGAGCCTCCCGACGACCGCGTCGATGTCGCGCTTGTGCGCCAGCCCGCGGCTTTCGCGGACGGCGCGGGCGATGGCGTCGAGGCTGGGGGGCGCCGTCACGCGGCCGTCGCCGGCCGGCCGCGCGGCAGGGTGACGAGCCCGTGCTCGGGATCGTGCATCGGCGGGTAGTGGGCGAGGTCGGCCCGCATCAGCCGGTGCGGCCGGCCGTGCAGGTCGACCGCGCCGAGGTCGTCCCAGTGCAGGCCGGCGAACAGGGCGGCGTTGCCGGCCTGGACGTGGGCGAGGAAGCGCATGCAGCCGCGCGCATGGGCCGAGGACACCGCGACCCGGATCAGCCCGGCGCCGAGCGCCCCGACCCGGCGATGCCCGCGCTCGACGGCGAGCCGCGAGCCCCACCACTCGCCGGGCGTCTCCGGCGCCGCATGGATGCGGACGGTGCCGACGACCGCGTCCGGGTCGCCGCCGAGCGTCGACAGGGCGCAGATCGGGATCGCGTGCGCATCGAGCGCATCCGCGTCGCTTTCCGCGAAGAGGCCCTGCTCCGCGCAGAACACCGCGTGGCGCAGGCGCGCGCAGGCGCGCCGCTCCCAGGGGGCGGTGGCGAACTTCACCCGGAACAGGCTCGCGCGATACGGGGCGACCGGCTCGAACATCTCAAGGCCTCCGCTCGTAGGCGGAGAGCGCCGAGCAGGCGCCGCAGCGGCCGCAGCCGGCCTTGATGTCGGCCGAGCGGAGGTCGGCCCGCGCCAGCATCCCGGCCAGCGGCTTCAGGATCGCGTGCATGAAGTCGGGGGACGGGGCCGGGTGGCTTTCCAGCGGCGTGCCCGAGATCGGCACGAACGGCACCACGAACGGGTAGACCCCCAGCGCCACGAGCCGCTCGGCCATCCCGAGGATCGCCTCGGGCGCGTCGCCGAGGCCGGCGAGGATGTAGGTCGAGACCTGGCCCCGCCCGAACACCGGCACCGCGGCGGCGAAGGCCTCGAGATAGCGCTCCAGCGGGACGCTCGCCTTGCCGGGCATGATCCGGCTGCGGACCTCCGGCGTCACCGCCTCGAGGTGCATGCCCAGCGCGTCGATGCCCGAGGCCCGCATGCGGGTGAACCAGCGGTCGTCGTCGGGCGGCTCGCACTGCGCCTGGATCGGCAGGTCCACCGCGGCCTTCACCGCGAAGGCGCTCTCGCACAGGACCGCCGCGCCGCGGTCGGTGGCGTTCGGCGTGCCGGTGGTCATCACCATGTGCTTGACGCCGTCGAGCAGCACCGCGGCGCGGGCCACCTCGGCGAGCTGCTGCGGGCTCTTGTGCGCGACCGTGCGGCCGGCCGCCAGCGACTGGCCGATCGCGCAGAACTGGCAGGTCCTCGTGCGGCTCTGGTAGCGGATGCAGGTCTGCAGCACGGTGGTCGCGAGGACGTCGCGCCCGTGCAGCACCGCGATCTTGGAATACGGCACCCCGTCGAAGGTCTGGAGCGCGTAGAAGCGCGGCTTGTCCGGGAAGGTCACCCGCCCGACCACCGCGCCGTCGTGCTCGATCAGGCTGAACCCGTCCGGCCCCGGGCGCTGCACGAGGAAGGGCGATTCGAAGGCGGTGGCGGTGTGGACCGGCACCATCACCGTGCGGCCCGAGATCGTCATCGCCTTGTGGTCGGAGGGGCCGGCCCCGCCGCGCCGGCTCTGGACGCCGGGGCGGCTGTCAGCCAGCCGGACTCCGTAGGATTGCAGCGCGTTGATCAGCCGCTCGGTCGGAAGGCCGGGCGCCGCCGGGCCCGGAGCCGGGGAGGCCGGCGACGGGGCGGTCGAACCGGTCAGGAGCGGGCTGTCCATGGTCTGAACTCCGGGTCGTCGCGGGAAGGCGGTTCGTCGCGGGAGGCGTCGTCGTCACGGGAAGCGCCGGGCGCGCGTCGTGGTTGAGGCTGAGCAGCTCGGGCCGGGCGTAATGGCCGACCGAGTCCATCATCCGCTTGCGCTTGGTCACGAGCGCGAGGTCCATGTCGGCGATCACGAGCCCCTCGCCCGCGCGCAGGGGCTCGGCGAGCAGCCGCCCTTCCGGCGAGACGATCGCCGTGAAGCAGCCGCCGCGCATCGCGCCCCGCAAGCCCTCCTCCGGGCAGGCCTTGGCGATCTGGTCCTCGGAGAGCCATCCGGTGGCGTTGACCACGAAGCAGGCGGCTTCGAGCGCGTGGTGGCGGATGGTCACCTCCATCTGGTCGGCGAAGACCTGGCCGACCAGCGAGCCCGGGAACTGGGCCGCGTGGATCTCCTCGTGCTGGGTCATCAGGCAGTAGCGGGCGAGCGGGTTGTAGTGCTCCCAGCAGGCGAGCGCGCCGACGCGGCCGACGGCGGTGTCGACCACGGCGAGACCCGCCCCGTCGCCCTGCCCCCAGATCATGCGCTCGTGGTAGGTCGGCGTGATCTTGCGGCGCTTGAGCGCCAGGCTGCCGTCGGCGTCGAAGATCAGCTGCGCGTTGTAGAGCGTGCCGTGGTCGCGCTCGTTGACGCCGAGCACGATCACCATGCCGTGGCGGCGGGCGACGGCCGAGACCGCCTCGGTGACGGGGCCGGGCACCACGACCGCATGCGCGTAGAGCCGCAGGTGCTCCGCCCCCTGCATCGCCGGCGGGCTGACGAAGGAGAAGTACGGGTAGTACGGCACGAAGGTCTCGGGGAAGACGACGAAGCGCGCCCCCTTCCCCGCCGCGTCCGCGACCGCGTTCAGCACGCGCTCCAGGGTGTTCTCGGGCCGGTCCAGGTCCGGCGCGATCTGGACCGCGGCGGCCCGGACGATGCGCGGCTCCGCCATTGTCCGCCTCCTCGCTCGTGATGGGTGCCGGCGGCCGGCCGCTCAGACGGTCCAGGTGTCGATGATCACGGCGTTGTCGCGCTTGTGCAGCAGCACGATGTCGAGGACGTCGGTCGGCGCGATCGGGCGGATGCCCTCGATCAGCGAGGGCTCGCCGTGGCCGTAGAGCGCCTGGAGCGCGAAGCGGCAGGCATAGACCTTGCCGCCCTCGGCGATGAACTTCGCGATCTGGTTGTTCATGTTGAGGTGGCCCGGGAACGCCTCGTCGCCGAGCGTCGGGAAGCCGCGCTGGATGCCCAGCGTCACGCCGGGGCCGTAGAGCAGCACCGAGGTGTCGAAGCCCTTGCGCTGGAGGCGCGTGGCCTGGAGCAGGTTCACGAAGCCGATCGAGCCCTCGAACGCGACGGTGTGGAAGGTCACCAGGGCCTTCTGCCCCGGCTCGGCCTTCACGTCCTCGAAGACCTTCTCCTCGTAATCGACGAAGTAATCGCCCTTCTTGTGCTTGTCGGTGCTGACGGCAGGCATCGGCCGCACTCCCTCTTGTGCATCGCGACCTGCGGCGGATCGAATGATCCCGGCCGCAGGTTCAATCGAGGATGGCAATCCCCGTGCCAGCGAGACGCCGACGACGTGCCGTTTCGGCGCCCGGTGCGGGATGCGGTCAATCATGCGGTCAATGGTCAATGCGGCGCGATCGACGTCTGTTTGGAAACGGCGCCGAACGACGCGGCATCTGCCGATAAAATGGGCGCCATTATTGTTAATTCTCTGGCGAGTACTTGACCGGATTGACCGTATCGCTCGCGCGGTTCGCAGCGCTCGGGCGTGCGGCACGCCGATTGCTCCCGATCAATCGACGATTGACTGCATCCTGACCGGTCGGGAGGCGAACATGAGCCGCGCGACGCCGAAATCACGCGTCTCCGGGGCGCCCGCTCCGGGATCGCGCCCGGAAGACGGCTGGTGCCCCGACCTGCGGCGCTTCGGCAAGCCGCACTACCTCGCCATCGTCGAGGCGATCGCCGAGGACGTCCGCACGGGAAAGCTCGCGGTCGCCGAGCGCCTGCCGCCGCAGCGGGTGCTCGCGGCCCGCCTCGCCCTGAACTTCACCACGGTGGCCCGCGGCTACGTGGAGGCGCAAGGCCGCGGCCTCGTCGAGTCGCGGGTCGGCCAGGGCACCTTCGTGTGCGATCCGGCGCGCAGCCTCCAGGCGCCCCGCCCGGCCCTGCCGCGCCGCCGCGGCGCGGTCGACTTCTCGATGAACCTGCCGCCCGAGCCCGACGACCCGCGGCTGCAGGCGCGGATGCGGGCCGGCGTCGCGGCGATCGCCGACGACCTGCCCAACCTCCTGCGCTACCAGGGCTTCGGCGGCACCGACGCCGACAAGGAGGCCGGCGGGCTCTGGCTCGCGCGGCGCGGGGTCGTCGCCGGCCACGACCGGCTCCTGCTCTGCCCCGGCGCGCACAGCGCCCTCGATGCGATCCTCGGCTCGGTGGCGCAGGCCGGCGACGTGCTCTGCACCGAGGCGCTGACCTATGCCGGCATCCGCTCGCTCGCGGCCCATCGCGGCCTGCGGCTCGTCGGCCTGCCGACGGACGCGGACGGGCTGGAGCCCGACGCCTTCGCGGCCGCCTGCACCCGGCTCGCGCCCAAGGCGCTCTACCTCAACCCGACGCTGCAGAACCCGACCACCCAGACGATCGGCCGGGGCCGGCGCGAGGCGATCCTCGCGGTGGCGCGCCGCTACGACGTGGCGATCGTCGAGGACGACGCCTACGGCTTCGTCTGCCCGGACCCGCCCCCGAGCTTCCAGCAGCTGGCACCCGAGATCACCTACTACGTCGCCGGCCTCGCCAAGTGCCTCGGGGCCGGGCTGCGCCTCGCCTACTGCGTCGCGCCGAGCGCCCGCGCGGCGCTGCCGCTGGCCTCGACCCTGCGCGCGGCGACCGTGATGGCCTCGCCGCTCACCACGGCGCTCGCCACGCGCTGGATCCTCGACGGCACCGGCGAGGCGGTGCTCGGCTTCGTCCGCACCGAGTCGCAGGCGCGCCAGGCCATCGCCGCCCGCCTGCTGCCGGGGGAGCTGGTCCGCTCCGATCCGAACGGCTTCCATCTCTGGATGCGGCTGCCCGAGGGCTGGACCCGCTCGGCCTTCGCCAGCCAGGGCCGCGCCGCCGGGCTCGGCGTCGTCGCGAGCGACGCCTTCTGCGCCGCGGGCCCCGCCCCCGAGGCGGTGCGGATCTGCCTCGGCGGCGTCGGCGCCCGCGCCGAGGTCGCCCAGGCGCTCGAGGTGCTGGCTCACGCGCTCGGGCGCGCGCCGACGCTCGCCTCCGCCTACATCTGAGCGCCTGCCCGACCCCGTCGCGAGCCGCCGGTGCGGCGTCGCGTGCCGGAACTCGCCGGCGCCTGCTGCCATTCCGCTCCTATCCCGAGGCCGCGCGACCCCGCGCGATGCCCGTCGCTCACGCTTCTCCGGACGGACCTTCATGCAGCATCTTCGACGCGACCTCGCCGCGGCCGCCCTCCTCGTCCTCGGGACCGCCGCGGGCCATGCCCAGGGCAAGCCCCTGCCCGCGCCGTCGAGCGCCGTGATGCCGCCGGTCGAGCTGACGATCACCGCCGAGGGCGGCAAGCCGGTCTGCGCGCCGGCGGAGCTGCGCCTGCCCGCCAACACCGACGTCGCGCTGCACGTGGTCAGCCACGCCGACACGCCGGTGACGATCACCGCGGCGGGGCTGTTCGAGAACGGCCACGTGCTCCATGCCGACGGCGACCTCGTCCACGTGGCGAGCGAGAAGGGCTACCTGATCAAGCGGGACGGCCAGGGCACCCTGCGCGTGCGCACGCTCGAGGCCGGCGACCACGACTTCGCCTGCACCAGCACGGCCAACAAGAACGCACCGTTCGTGGGCAAGCTCGTGCTCACGCCGCCGGCGAACTGATCGGCGACGCCCACGAGCCGGGGCGTGGCGCGGGCGTCCGAACAGGTATCACCGGAATTCAGCCTTAATTTTGCGTTACGAATTCAATCGGAATTCAACAGGTGTTGCAGACGGGACCTTTCGGTCGGTCCCGTAGGATCGTATTCGGATCCTGCAAGCCCGAACGCTCCGATGGTGCCCGTGCCGAACACCGCGTCCGCCCGCCGCGTCACGAAACCCCTGCGGGGGCTGATTCGCGGCGTCGCCCTGCTCACGGGGTTGTTCGTCCTGCCGAGCGCGGTGCTCGCCTACGCCGACCTCCTCCCGGCCCCGTTCGATTTCGGCCTCGGCGATGCAGTCGCCGAGATCGACCTGCCGCACGTCGCCCGGCAGATCGCCATCGGCGCACCGCTGCGCATCGTCGCCTTCGGCTCGTCCTCGACCGAGGGCATCGGCGCCAGCACGCCGGCCAACGCCTATCCCGCCCGCCTGCAGGCGGATCTCCGCGCCGCCCTGCCGAGCGTCGCCGCGAGCATCACGGTGCTGAACCGCGGCATCGGCGGCGAGCACGTCGACGACATGCTGCGCCGGCTCGAGCGGGACGTGATCGCCGCCGAGCCGCAGCTCGTGATCTGGCAGACCGGCAGCAACGACCCGCTGCGCGGCGTCACCATCGAGCATTTCCGCGAGGCGACGGTCAGCGCCGTGCGCCGGATGCAGGAGGCCGGCATCGACGTCGTGCTGATGGAGCCGCAATGGTGCCCGAAGCTCGACGCCACCCCCGGCTCCGACCGCTTCCGCGACGCGGTGCGCGAGATCGGCGACGCGCTCGACGTGCCGGTGATCCGCCGCGCCGACCTGATGCGCGGCTGGATCCGCGACGGCAAGCTGACCCACAGCCAGCTCTTCTCCGCCGACGGCCTGCACATGGCCGACCGCGGCTACGCCATGCTCGCCAAGGCCGCCGCCGCCGCGATCATCGAGGATGCCGGCCGCGTCCAGGTCACCGAGGCGGTCGCCGAGTAGCGCCCGGCTCAGCGCTTCGGCCCGTCCGTCGGCTTGTCCGCCCGATCCCACTGCGCCTTCGCCTCGGCCGCCGGCTTCGTCAGCAGCACCTTGCCGTCCACCGTGCCGATCCACGCGATCGGCACGGCGTGATGGCGTCCGCCGGCATCCCGGTCGGTCTCGGCCAGGACGATGGTGCCGTTCTCGACCTTGTCGACGGTGCCGACATGCGCCCCGTCGGCGCCGACCACCTCCATGTGCTCGGCGATGCGGGCGGCGCCCGCCGCCGGCGTGGTCTGCGCCACGGCCGCGGGCGCGAGCAGGATCGCCGCGGCGCAGGCGAAAGCGCGGCACCCGACGGTCTGCAAACGGTTCGGCATGGGCGATCTCCCTCGCTGCGCCGCGGCCGGCGTCCCTGCCAACCGCCCGGGGCCCCGCCCGTTTCCCCGCGCCGGGCCGGCCGCTGGCCCGCGGCTTGCGCATGCCCTATCGCGGCGTGAGCCTTCGCATGGCAGGCCTTGGTGTCGCCGGCCGCTCCCGGCCGAGGCCCGAGGCGGCGGCCCCGACACGGGCTCGTCGCGCAAGCGTGTCACGCCGCACGGCGCAGGAACCGGCCCGGTTCCGTACGGACGAGGTGGGGATGGACGGCCCGGAACGTATCGCGATCCTCGGCGCGCCGACGGAGGTCGGCACCAGCGAGCCCGGCTCCGTGATGGGCCCGGCCGCCCTGCGCACCGCGGGCCTCGTCCGCACCCTGCGCGACCTCGGCCACGCGGTGGCCGACCATGGCGATGCGGTGCCCGACGGGCCGGCCGACGCGGTCGGCAGGCCCGCGGTCGCGGCCTGGACCCGGGCGCTCGCCCGCCAGGTCGAGGCCGCCCTCGACGCGGGCGACCTGCCCGTGGTCGTCGGCGGGGATCACAGCCTGTCGCTCGGGACCGTCGAGGGGGCGATGCGCCACTGCGCGCGGACCGGCCGGCCGCTCTTCGTGCTCTGGCTCGACGCGCATGCCGACTTCAACACCCCGGAGACCTCGCCTTCGGGGAACCTGCACGGCATGCCGCTGGCGGCGCTCTGCGGCGAGCCGGGCCTGTCCGACCTGTTCGCCGACCCCGACCGCCCGGCCCTCGACCCGACCCGCGTCCACCTGTTCGGCCTGCGCTCGATCGATGCCGGCGAGCGGGCCCTCGTGGCCGCGCGCAACGTCGAGGTCACCGACATGCGCCACATCGACGAGTTCGGCGTCGTGGCGCCGCTCCGGCGCAGCCTGGAGCGGGTCGCCGAGGTCTCGGGCCACCTCCATGTCAGCTTCGACATCGACTTCCTCGATCCCGGCCTCGCGCCGGCCGTCGGCACCACGGTGCCCGGCGGGGCGACGTTCCGCGAGGCGCACCTGATCATGGAGATGCTGCACGATTCCGGCCTCGTCGGCTCGCTCGACGTGGTCGAGCTCAACCCGTTCCTGGACGAGCGCGGCCGCAGCGCCCGCGTGCTGGTGGAGCTGGTCGCGAGCCTGTTCGGCCGCCGCATCCTCGACCGCCCGACCCCGCCGATCGCCGCCGTGCCTGCGCCCACGACGCGCGGATGAGCGACCGGCTCGCCGTTTCGGACCGGACCGACGCCGTCTCGCCCGAGACCGCGCCGGCGCGCCAGCGCTCGGTCGGCCGGGTGATGCTGCGCGTCGCCGCCGACGGCGCCGGCACGGCGACGCGGATCGCGGACCTCGCCGAATCCGGCCCCTCGCGCCTGCGCTTCCCGCGCGCGCATGGGGGCGCCGCGGAGGCGATCCTGGTCAACACCGCCGGCGGGATCGCCTGCGGCGACGACTTCGCGGTCTCGCTCGCGCTCGAGGCCGGGGCCGGCCTCGTCCTCACCACGACCGCGGCGGAGAAGATCTACCGCTCGGACGGGCCGGTGAGCCAAATCGCGAACCGCGTCGCCCTCGGCCCGGGGGCCCGGCTGGCCTGGCTGCCGCAGGAGACGATCGTGTTCGACCGCGCCCGCCTGCGGCGGCGCTTCGAGGCCGATCTCGCCCCCGATGCCGGGCTCCTGGTGTTCGAGGCCGTGGCCTTCGGCCGGGCCGCCCGCGGCGAGCGGGTGGAGGCGGGGCTGTTCGAGGACGTCTGGCGCATCCGGCGGGGCGGCCGCCTCGTCTACGCCGACAGCCTGCGCCTCGACGGACCGATCGCCGCCCGCCTCGCGCGGCCCGCGATCGGCGGCGGCGCCAGGGCCTGCGCGACGGTGCTCGACCTCTCCCCCGGGGCGGAGGCGCGCCTGGACGAGGCCCGGGGCCTGCTGGCGGAATGCGGCGCGAACGCCGGCTCGGGGGTCGAGGCCGGCGCGAGCGCCTGGAACGGCCACCTCGCGATCCGCCTCCTCGCCACCGATCTCGGGCCGCTTCGCGCCGTCGCCGCCCGCCTGCTCGTCCGCTACCGCGGCGTGGCGCTCCCGCGGGTGTGGCAGGCCTGAGGGCTCGGCGGCTTTCGACGGCCGGCGGTCCTTCGAAAGCGCGAATGCCCGACGATCCTGCGGAGATACGGCCTCGCGCCCGTTGCTCAGCGCCCGCCTCGTCTGCTAGAGACCCCTCACCCCGCGCCGGCCGCCCGGCACGGGATCTTGCGGGCGCCCCGTTTCGACGGCCGCGCCGGAGCGACGAGGCCTCGTGGCGGAGTGGTTACGCAGAGGACTGCAAATCCTTGCACCCCGGTTCGATTCCGGGCGAGGCCTCCACGTCACGTCCTCCCATCTACTTTTCCTTGACCCATCCCCGGCGATCGATCGCAGGCGTTGCGCGTCCTCCGGCATCGCGACGCGAAGCCTGCGCCTCGTGGCGCGGCCGCCTCGTGGCCCCGGCGCAACCCTGCTGCCGAGGTTCCATTCGCGCCGCCCGAGGCAGCCCGCGCGAAATGCAAAACATCCACCCGAGGCCCTTGCGCGCCGTACCGACGCTGTGTAGATCACCCCCCGTGATCCCCGATAGCTCAGTTGGTAGAGCAGGCGACTGTTAATCGCCTTGTCGCAGGTTCGAGTCCTGCTCGGGGAGCCATCACTTCTCCAAGCCATTTTTCGGATTGATCTTTTCGCTCCGAACCCCGCACCGGTTCAGGAGAAGCGGAGATGGACATTCGAGCTGCTGCCCTCTCTGCGACCCGCTCGGCGAGTTTCGCTCGGTCGGCTCCGCGCGGGTAGGTCGCGCGCTCGCGGCTCCCCTCAGCCCATCCGAACCAGGCGTTCCATTCGGCCTCCGTGGCGCCCTCCTCCGCCGCGCGCCCGCCTTGCGCAGACCGTGCGCTGCGCCAGCTCGCAGCATCACTCCGAACCGCGGCGCATATGGCGGACCGGGCGGTCATCGCCGCCTTCCTCGAGGACGCGGCGACGACCATGGCCGCTCACAACCCGCTGTCTCGAACGAGCGCGGGCGCTCGGCGCCACTGGACCGGGCGGCAGCGAGAATTCGCATCGTTCGGCCGCCGATGCCCACGGTGGGCCGGAGGCTCGGTTCGATGCCCTGCCACCTCACGGCAGTTGATACGGTCAGGTCGGATCTTCGGTCAGGTCTTTGAACTCGTCCTTGAGGCAAGCATGCACGCGCCTGAGCCATAGCTGAGCTTCAGCCTCTTCAGCCTTGGCGGCCTCTGCCTGCTTCTCTGCAAGCTTCGCCCTGGCTTCCGACAGCCGAGCCAGTTCCTCAGCCCTCTCGGCACGTGCGATGGCCGCGGCCGCTGAAGCTTCGGCAGCCTCGGCGCGCCGTTCGGCCTCTTCGGTGTGCTTGAGGCTACGGCGAATGATCGACTGAGACTGGCGGGACACCTCCTGCGCGAAATCGCGTGCCCGGCGCACGCGGTCTCCAACGTCGCGGATCAGGTCGAGCGCGGCAGGCCAGTCGGTTTCGCCAGGACCGACATCCGCAAGCCTTGACGGTGAGATGCCCGGCTCCACGAAGAGGGGTACGATCTTGCTGTTGGAAGGCAGCCCGGCCGCCAACTCGGAGCTGCTGCGCCAAGCATCGTCGGCCGAGATATCACGTCCGGCCGGGCGGACGGTGATTGCAGGACGCTGAGCTGAGTTCGGCATCACGCAGTCCTCTTCACATCTGGCTCAAGGGTGAACTCGCTCGCGATCGTGTCGTAGACGCGTGTGAGCCACTCCTCCGCGATCCGCGCTCGCTCTTCGGCCGCCTTTACCCTCTCGTCGGCCAGCTTCAGCATGGCGTCGGCACGGCTCTGAATTTCAGCGGTGCGCGCCTCAGCGACTCGGACCCGCTCGGCGGCGTTGCGGACATCTTCGCGGACGCGGTCGAGCACCTCCTGGACGCGCAGCTCCTGTTCTTGAGCCTGCGCCTCGACCTCGCGGGCGTGATTGGCCGCATGCCGAACCCGCTCGATCAGCTTCGACCAATCTTGTGGCGAGGAACGACGGGTGGGAGCGCCTCCACCACCGATGTCGTCGAGAGGCCCGACCAACCTCAACACGTTGGCCAGGTGGGTGTCGGTCGAGGAGGTCACATTCGTAGGCGCTTCGAGTTCGGAGGGGCTCTCCCAGGGGTATCGCTTGCTCGGACCCGTCATGACGCTTTCATTTCGCCTGGCTTCGTTCCGGAACCGCCATCCCGGGCTCACGGTGTGAGCATGTCCAAGAAGCCTAAAATATACTGATGTGTCTACCTGGCGCGCTTCTTATTGCCTTTAATTGAGATCGCTTCCGCGCGGCGGTTCTTTATTGAGAGACCGTTGTGGCGGTTGAAACACAACATGCCGAGGAGCGCTGACATATGTAGCGTCAGATGCTCGATAACCTCGGCGCTCAGATCTGCCACCGGTGCCGGAAGCCCGCTCGCTCTCGGGGGTATGGACTCCCGACACGGTCGTCGCACAATCAGCCGCTGGCACCCAACCCCTCGTGCTCCCCCGCTACTCCCAGTCGGCGGCCGATCCTTCGGCAGCCCGCTCCAGGAACGTGGCCGGGGCCTTCCAGCCAACCTCCGCGCCGTTCGGATCGCCCCGATCCGGCGGCACGTAGCGACCGCGGTTGTCCTTCAGGCGCCGTCCCTCGCGAGAGGCATCGGCGTGGCTCCGTTGAATGGAGCCCCTACGATCCGGCCGGCGTATGAAAGTCGAAATGGCGTGCGCGGTCAGCGGTCGAAAATAATTTTCGGCAGCCGCTGACGGAATCGGGTTGCGCCTGACCCTGTCGGCCCGTGTACGCACTGGGTCCGCCCAACGTCGGGTCACGAGGGTGCGAGAGCAGGTTGTCGGCTGGAATGTAGGCGGCGGCCCTGCTCGAAGGGGCAAACAGGACCGTCGCAACAGATCGAGCGACCTGCTGGCCGCGGATGCGGCGGCGCCCACGGTGGATCAGATGGGTTGCTGAGGGATGAGCGATGAGACGACGGCTCTGGTCCTGGCGCTCGCGACCGAGAACGCGGAATTGCGCGCGGCGCTCGCCGAGGCTCAGGAACTCTTAATCGAGACCGCCGTCGATGCCGGCGAGATGCATGCCCGTGTCGAGGAATTGCAGATGGAGCTGGCCGTGGCACGTGCGGACCGTGATGCCTGGATGATCCGCGCGAGGCGGCAGGCCTGATGATCGACCCCTATACCTGCCAGCCACGCGATACGGAATTTCGGACCCTGCTGGGAGCGCTCGACGACAACCTGCGAACGCGCACCATCCACAACCTGGCCAGGCTTCGCGTCGATCGCGAGGGCGGCGAGGGTACGTATCGGGACATGCTGGCCCTGATCGCCGCCGGGGGCACCGGCGCGCTCGCGGCCCAGCGTGCCCTGGACCGTGTCCACGAGAGAGCCGAGAGGAACCTCTCGGACGTCCTGGCGGCCTTAGCAGAGGCCAGCGCCACCTGACGGCTCGGGACGGATTTGCCGACCGCGAATGCGGCGCAGACCACAGCCGGCAGATCGATGGCCGCCGAGCTATCCAGACCGCTGTTCCTACCCGATCGACGGGCGCGAGCTGTCGGCCATGGTCCGGTTCCGGCGTGCCGGCGGCGCCTGCGAGGGCTGCGGATGACCGCATGGGCACATGGTCTCCCACCTGGGCGACGGGCGGTGGCGGAATGCCGAGGTTAACGCCTGGCGTGACGGGAAGGGCAAGAGCCTCACCGTGCTGCCGCGTGAACCACGACCGGCCCGAGCATCAGCGACAGCGAACGCCGTTCCGGCGCCGTGCGCTGGGCGACCTATTCGGCGGCACCGAACTGCGCCCACGGGCCAGCCAGGCGCCCGACTGCAGCGCCCTCGAAGCGGATCCCTTCGGCAGTCAGTCAGGGTGTGAACTTTGGGGGTAACGCGCGTAGTGCGACCCAGGAAAGCCAGGCCGAGACAGCAGGGCTGTTTGCCCACCAGGGACTTACGTGAAAGCGTGCGGATGGCGGGGCGCGCCTCATGATGCGAGGGCGTGATTGGATCAGAATAGAGGGATTGCAGGTGTGTCTTAGTCGCTACAGCAACTGCGCGGGAAAAGGGTATCTAGCAGTCAACTAGGCACACCGATCGGCACCCGACATATGAACAAGATCCTTACGTCCCTCGCAGCCTTCACGGCTCTCACCGCTGCCGCGTCCGCCGCCGACCTTCCGCGTCGCGCCCCGCCGCCGGTGTTCACCCCGGTTCCGGTGTTCACCTGGACGGGCGCGTACTTCGGTATCAATGCCGGCTACGGCTTCGATGCCAACGACAACCGCGGCGCCACCGTCGTCGGCGTCTCGCCCGGCAACGCGATCTTCGCCGGCCCGGCCGGCGGCGGAGCGCGACGCGGAAGGTCGGCGGCCGAAGCGGCAGCGGTGAGAGCCGTGAAGGCTGCGAGGGACGTAAGGATCTTGTTCATATCTAGGGTACCGATCGGTATGTCTGGTTGACGGATAAAATACCGTTTTCTCAGCGAGTAGATGTAGCGTTCAGGACACACCGACGATCCCTATATTCTTATCCAGACACGCTCTCTCATCGTTGAGGCGTGTCCTTCTTGAGCGCGTCTTCTTATAAGCCTTTGATGCGAAGGCGAGCTTGCCTCTCGGGCGTGGCTTTCTCAGGCTGCGCCACAGGCGTTCCCCCCGGAGTTAACACCCTGCCTGATGACCGAGAGGCATGCGCATTTAGACTTCGTTTTAGGCGGTCGCCGGGTCGGCTCTCGTCATGGCAGGTAGGCCCCCCGAAACAGGTCTCCCAGCGCCCTGCGCCGAAACAGCGTTCGCCACCGCCGCCGCTGATGCTCCGGCCGGTCATGGTTCACATGGCAGCGCTGGCAGAACGCGGCGAGGTTGGCGCCCGTGTTGTTGGCGGTGTCGTGGTCCCGATGCGCCGTCGCGAGCACGACGCGTGTCGTGCGCAGGCTTCCCGTCAGGTCATCCAGGGTCGGCAGTTCGGCGAGGCTTTTGCCCCGCCCGTCGCGCCAGGCTCCGATGCTGGCATCCCACCAGCGCCCATCACCTAGATGGTAGACCATGCGCCCATGCGGCCGTCCGCAGCCCTCACAGGCGCTGCCAGCGCGCTGAAACCGGACCATGGCCGACAATTCGCGCCAGTCGATCGGGTAGAAGAAGCGGTGCTCTCGCCGGATCGGCATTTTGCGATCCTCGAAGTGGCGCAGGCGTCGCGTGAAGCTTAGAAGTGAAACGGTTCGCCGTGCCGTGTCTAAAGCGTCACACGTCGGGGACAAGCCGCTTTCCGATCGCAACTGTCTGCCAGACCGAAAATGCAACGCTTGGCAGGTTGTTCGCTGCAGCGCAGCGACTAGGTTCGCAGTGCGGGACGGCGATGGTGTCGCGGTCCCGCTGTCCTTCTTGGACGTTTCCTCCCAAGACTTCGGGCCGCTCCTTCGGGGGTGGCCTTTTTTCGTTAAGCAGCAGCGCCCCTATCCGCACCTAGCCATAGGACGTCGTTGGCCACTGGATGCGATTGTATCCCGCTCCGTTCGCAACGCTGTCACTTCAGCCTGCAGGACCTCGACACGGGCGTGCAATCTCGCCGACATCGACGGCGGTCTCGACCAGGTGTTCCTGCGCCTCGGCCAGCGCCGCGCGCAGTTCGATGTTCTCGGTTACGATGAACCTCGCTACACTTATGGCTTCTAATTGTATGAATTGACAGCTTATTAAGACGGTCTGTGCTTAGTTTAAACCGTTCTGATGCCATTAATTTTCGCATCAAGGTTTGATATGCGCTCTAACGTCCAAGCTGTAGTCTCCGACGTTGAAGCCGCGGTGGTTGGGGGCGACCCCGAACGACGTCGTACGATGCTGCGTAGTGTGGCGGGCTTGTTCGTTGGCCAAGCCGCCGACCTGAGCGAGGATCAGGTTGCAGCCTTCGATGCGGTCATTCTTCGGCTAGCGCGGGACATCGAGACTACTGCTCGGGCCGAACTTGCCGAACACCTGGCTAATGTCGCCAACGCCCCTCGCAGCGTTGTGCGCGACCTCGCCCTGGACGCATCGGTCGTCGTAGCTGGCCCGGTGCTGGAACGCTCTTCTCGCTTGGACGAGAATGACCTTGTCCTTGTGGCCGAACAACGTGGTCAAGGGCATCTCATGGCCATCACGCGCCGTACCAGCCTTAGCGAACGTGTCACCGACGTGCTTGTCACGCGAGGTGATCGCGACGTCGTGCGCTCCGTGGCCGACAATGATGGCGCTCGCTTCTCGGAGGTTGGCCATCGCACGTTGGTGACCCGTGCGAGCCATGACAGCGTACTGCAGGCGAGCTTGACCAAGCGTGCCGACATCCCGCCCGCATATCGCAAACGCCTCGTCGAGCTGGCTCAAGCACGCGCCCAACAAAGCCTTGGCGCTGAGTTCAACGGCCAAGCAGCAGCGACGGACGCTGTCAGCCGAGCAGCTTCCCTGCTGCGAGCACCGGTGAGAGACGATGCACTTCTGGTCGCCGAGGTCGCAGTTGCCACAAAGGCGCGCAAGACCGACCTCAACGAGTTCGTTGTGTGTGAATGGCTGGAAAGAGGGGATGAGACCGAAGCCCTCGTGGCGCTGGCGCGGTTGGCGGGTGTACCAAGTCGGACGGCCTTGCAGGCCTACGAGACCGAAAGCCACGAGCCGCTTCTGATCCTTGTCCGGGCGAGCAAGTGTGGTTGGCGGACCCTTAAGCTGTTCCTGACTGCGAAGACGGGCCGGCGGCCCGAGCCGCGAGAGATGCAGGGCTTAGTGGAGGCATTCCAGACGTTGGCCGTTGCCACGGCGCAACGAGTAGCGCGCTTTGCAGCAACACAGGAGGTAGCGCAGCGAATGGAGGCGCCTGTTCCGGCCTCGATGGCAGCACGGTCAAACGCAGCGTCATGAGTTTGTCCCGAAAGCCACCTGCTCGGCTTTGTCCGGTCGTTCTTCCGGCCCTTTGGCATACCTACGAGGGTCCTGAGCATCATGCAGTCACGGTCGATCTTTCCGCCGCCGGCATAAAGCTGCGTGCATCTCGACTGCCGCAGGTCGAGCGAGCAATCAACTGCCAGATCCGCGGCTTCGAGCCGATGCAAGCTCGCGTTGTCTCGGTTGGCGTGTGCGACTTTCTGATCAAGCTCACGGGGCAAACACCGGCACCCGTGGAGGTTGTACGTCGCCTCATCGAACTCGGGAAGCAGCAGGCGCGGGAGTTCGACTCGGTTCGGATTAATCGCCGGATCGTACCGACCCAAACAAAGGTCGAGGTTCGGCTGGCAGCCGGCATGACAGTATCAGCGACGGTCCTGAACCTATCGGCCTCGGGCATTGCGCTGCATTTGGAGGTACCCCTGGCGTTAGGGCAAGCGATTACGGTTGGGTCTCACGCTGCGATTGTGACGCGGCATCTTCCGGAAGGCATTGGCGCGGTCTTCGTTGAGACGTTCGATCAAGGTGCGATCCACAAAGGCATGGTGCTTTGAACGCGGCTTCAGCACTGTGTAAGACCCCGTTTCATAATGGGCAGAACAGCTTAGCTATTGGGTGAGCGGCGAGCATCGCGGGCGTTGGGAGAGTGTCTGACGCTCACCCAGGAACCCCGATGTGGACGCCCGCCGCCCGCGCCGAGCTTGCGCGCGAG